>JBIPMU010000079.1:0-6085 GCA_044377205.1 Chitinophagales bacterium
AAAACAGTTGGAAGTAAAACAACGTAAAAAGGTTATAGTATGTGAGAACTGTGGAAGAATCTATGCATATCCTCAAGAAAAAGAAATTGAAGATCAAAATAAAGTGGTAGAAGAAGCTCCAAAAGTAACAAGAAGCCGAAGCAAAAGAACTTCAAGAGCTGCAGAGTAGAATATAATACCCAAAAATAAGTAAATTATCAAAAAGACCTTTGGATATAACTCCCAAAGGTCTTTTTTTTATGTTCTATATTAAATAGTATTATTTTTGTTTCATAAAATGCTGCATTTGATAGTATATATATTCATTTTATTGGGTTGGCTACAAAAAATCATATTTTTTGTAATGACTTTTTTTAGCCAAAAAGCTAAGAAATCATATGAAGGGAGGCTGCAAAATGAAAGGTTTTATCAATCTCATAATTCTGTAGATTTTCAAAATTGTATTTGGTTTCATACAGCATCTCTTGGTGAGTTTGAACAAGTTCGTTATTTGATAGAGAAAATCAAATCGACTTCGCCTCAGTCTAAAATCGTAGTTACCTTTTTTTCGGTTTCGGGATTTGAACCGCAACAAAATTTTAAGTTTGCCGATGCTATTTTATATCTGCCATTTGAAAATAAAACAGATATTCATGCTTTCTTAGATTTTTTCCAGCCTAAAAAAGTTATTTGGGTTCGTTATGAATTTTGGCCATTGATAATTTCAAGTATTGCGAAACGAAACATCCCTTTAATACTCCTCAATGGTGTTTTCAGGTCTACTTACTCTCCATTTTATCGTCCTATATTGAAGTTTTGCCTTCAATGCTTTGCAAAATTGTATGTTGTAGATATGGATTCAAAAATGGCACTTCAAAAAATGCGTTTTGAATCAGAAGTCCTTGCTGATACTCGTTTTGAACGTATGCAAGCTGTAAAAGAAACATATTTTGAAGATGAAAAAATATCAAATTTTATTGATAATAATCCGTGTTTGATTGTGGGAAGTTCATGGCCTAATGATGAGGAATTGCTTTTGGCTATTCTGCCAAATTTCCCTTCATTAAAAGTAATTTTAGCGCCACATGAAGTTCATAATTCTCGAATTGAAGAATTGAAAAAACGATTTTCAGAGGTTCTTTTTTATTCACAATACAAGGGAGAGAAAACAGAAAGTAATATATTAGTTGTAGATTCAATAGGAATGTTATCAAAATTATATCGATTTGGAACAATAAATTATGTTGGAGGCGGATTTAATAAAGTAGTGCATAGTCTATTAGAACCCATGGCTTATGGAAAACCTATTATCATTGGTAAAAATATAGCAAAAAGTGCGGAGGCACTTCGATTGGTAAAAGAAAAATGGGTAGTTCAAGTTTATGACACGCAATCATATAAATTGGAATTGGACAGATTATTACATAAAGATAATTCGGATAGTATTAAAGCTTGCATTACTTATTTTGAGTCGCATTTGGGAAGTGTATCAAAAATAATAAACGACCATATTTTAAAATAATAATTAACTTTGATGCCTATATTTTTTCAATTATGTCTGTATCTAAAGAAATAAAACGAATCACTACGCAGAGTCTTCATAAAATGAAAATGGATGGAGAAAAAATATCTATGCTTACGGCATATGATTATTCATTAGCAAAAATTGTAGATGGCGCAGGAATTGATATTATATTGGTGGGTGATAGTGCCTCCAATGTAATGGCAGGACATGAAACCACATTACCCATTACACTAGATCAAATGATTTATCATGCTTCATCAGTAGTTCGTGCAGCGGAACGTTGTTTGGTTGTAGTGGATATTCCATTTGGATACTATCAAGGGGATTCAAAACTAGCGCTGAGTAGTGCTATCAGAATTATGAAAGAGTCGGGAGCTCATGCTGTAAAATTAGAAGGCGGGGAAGAAATTAAAGAATCTATAGCCCGAATATTGTCTGCAGGAATTCCTGTGATGGGGCACTTGGGGCTTACGCCACAATCTATATATAAGTTTGGAACATATAATGTGCGAGCAAAGGGAGAGGCCGAAGCGAATAAGTTACAACAAGATGCCAATTTATTACAAAGTCTTGGATGTTTTTCGTTGGTTTTAGAAAAAATTCCTGCTAATTTAGCTACAAAAGTAGCTCAAAATCTTAAAATTCCTATTATAGGAATAGGCGCTGGTGGTGGAGTAGATGGACAAGTATTGGTATTGCACGATATGCTAGGGATTACACAAGAATTTAGTCCACGTTTTATCAGAAGATATGCTTCACTGGCCGAAATTATGGATGCTTCTGTAAAGCAATATATTAAGGATGTGAAATCTACTGATTTTCCAAATGATAAAGAACAATATTAAAATTTCATGACAGAATTTGTAGTTCTTGTGGATGAAAAAGACCACGTATTAGGCACAATGGAAAAAATGGAGGCACATGTAAAAGGCCTTTTGCATAGAGCTATTAGTGTTTTGATTTTTAATGAAAAGGGGGATATGCTTATTCAGCAAAGAGCTGCCGAGAAGTACCATTGGCCACTAATATGGGCAAACGCCTGTTGTAGTCATCCAAGAGAACATGAATCATACAGCGAAGCGGCACATCGTAGAGTTTTTGAAGAATTGGGAATTCAAGTAAAATTAGAAAAGAAATTTGAGTTTATATATAAAGCGACAGATACCGCAACAGGGCTTATAGAGCATGAGCTGGATTGTGTTTTTGAAGGAAATTATGAGGGAAAAATTCCCTACAATACTAATGAGGTAGAGGCTGTAAAATGGATTTCAATCCCTGAATTAAAAAAGGATATTGCAGAAAATCAAGAAAAGTATGCTTTTTGGTTTCGTCAAATAATGATGCAATTATAGCATAATTGTTTATAGTAGTTTTTAATGAGTTTAACGATTTGCTCTAGAGATAAATATATCTTTTATTCAAAAATATACTTTTGAAAATAGGCAACAATCTTTTGCTTCAAGGTAGATTCTTGCATTTTGATAAACATTTGAGGCATGGGCTTCAATTCTTTGTAATGTGGCCATCCTTCGGCATCTGTTGATTCAAACTCATAATACTCACCTTCAAATATTTTGCACATACCAATATGAATCAAATCTTGCTTTTCTTCTTTTTCAAATTCTCTCACTTGGCCTAGTTCGTTCATTCCAATAAGATATAAAAATCCTTGTATATCTGGTTTTTTCCCAAATATATCTTCTGTGTAGGCTCTTACTTGTGCCCAATCTTTCATCAACTGAATGTCATTTTCATTTTTATTTTCAAAAAGTAGTGGCATCGTGTATTTTTTTACAAAAATAGACTAAGAATTTAAAAGGTAGCGATATAAAATCGTCCATTTCTACTATTCGCTTTACTTTTGCAAAAAATAATTTGAATGAAGACCAAAGGATTGTCAAAGAATAAGGTAAATGTAGTCACATTAGGTTGTAGTAAAAATACGGTAGATAGTGAAGTCTTGATGGGACAATTATCTCATGGAGGCATTGAAGTAGTGCATGAAAGCCAGCAAGAGGATTTTGATACGGTTATTATTAATACTTGTGGATTTATTGATAGAGCAAAAGAAGAAAGTGTCAATACCATCTTGCAATTTGCGGAAGCCAAGAAAAAAGGATGGATAGAAAAATTATATGTTACGGGATGTTTATCTCAGCGCTATAAAGATAATTTGGAAGAAGAAATCAAAGAAGTAGACGCCTATTTTGGCACTATGGAATTGCCATTATTGCTGAATCGATTCAATATTGATTATAAAAAAGAATTGATAGGCGAACGAGTATTGAGCTTAGATACGCATTATGCGTATCTGAAAATATCTGAGGGATGTAATAGGAAGTGTAGTTTTTGTGCCATTCCATTGATGCGAGGCTTGCACAAATCTAGAACTATTGAAAGCTTGGTGAATGAAACTAAATTATTAGCCAAAAAAGGCGTTAAAGAATTAATGCTAATTGCACAGGAGTTGACATATTATGGATTGGATATATACAAAAAAAGGAGCTTGAATGAACTTCTTAATGCATTATGTGAGGTAGAAGGCATAGAGTGGATTCGCCTTCATTATGCATATCCTTCTCAGTTTCCACTTGAGATTTTAGATGTGATTAGAGATCAACCCAAAATTTGTAAATATTTGGATATTCCATTGCAGCATATTTCGGATAACGTTCTAAAGGATATGAAACGAAATATTACAAAAAAGCAAACAATAGATCTTGTAAATACGATTCGAGAAAAGGTGCCTGGTATTTCGCTTAGAACTACAATGTTAACTGGTTTTCCCACAGAAACAGAGGAGGATTTTAATGAATTGATGGAATTTATCGAAGAAATGAAATTTGACAGATTGGGTGTGTTTATGTATTCGCATGAAGAAAATACGAGTGCTCATAAATTGGAAGATGTTCATTCTGAAGAAGAAAAGTTGGAGCGTCAACAAAGATTGATGGAAGTGCAATCTGCCGTTAGTTTTGAATTGAATCAAAATAAAGTAGGAAAAATCTATAAAGTTTTGCTAGATAGAGTAGAAAGTGGCATATACTATGGTCGTACGGAATATGATAGTCCCGAAGTGGACAACGAGGTAGTCATTCAAACGGACAAGCATCTTCGTCTAGGCGATTTTGTTATGGTTAAGATTATTGATGCTACAGAGTTTGATTTGGAAGGAGAAATAGTAGCTTAATATAAATTATTGAAAAATTCATAGTTTCTATTATATTTGCATTATTAAAAAAATAAAATGCCTTTTTCAAAAGATAATTTTTTTGCTATCCCCCAACATATTGCCATCATTATGGATGGTAATGGTAGATGGGCAAAAGAAAAAGGAGAGAACAGAACGTTTGGTCATCAAAATGGAGTAGAATCGGTTCGCGAAGCAATAAAAGGCTGTAGAGAATTGGGCGTTTCATACCTCACGTTGTATGCATTTTCATCAGAAAATTGGAATAGGCCTAAGGAAGAAGTTGATTTTTTGATGAGTTTACTTGTAGAAGCAATCAAAAATGAGACTCCAGAATTAAATAAAAATGATATAAAATTAGAAACTATAGGTGATATTAAAGCTTTGCCCGAAACTAGTTATAAATCCCTTCTTCAAGCGAAGGAAGATACTAAATACAATAAATCGCTTACATTGATTTTGGCCCTTAATTATGGGGGTCAGATGGAAATAACCCAAGCGGTTCAATGTATAGCCAGCAAGGTCAAAAATGGGGATATAACAATAGATGCCATAGACGAAAAATTGGTACAGGCTCATTTACATTCGGCCCCATTTCCTAATCCCGATATTTTGATACGTACTTCCAATGAAATGCGAATCAGTAATTTTTTGCTATGGCAATTGGCTTATGCTGAGTTTTTCTTTTTGGAGAAATTTTGGCCCGATTTCAAAAAAGAAGACCTCTTCGCATGCGTAGAAGCCTTTAATAATAGAGAGAGAAGATTTGGGAAGACTAGTGAACAATTAAATGATTAAAAAAATCGTAGTTATTTTTTTAATAACTATTTCATGTGATTTATTCTCACAAGTCAAAGAAATTGTATCCAAAGATGGCGAAATTGATCTGCCAATGGACTCCATGAAAAACCATATTTACTTTCAATTCAAAATGAATGAAGAAACTTATGATAGAACGTATTTAATTGAAAATATTCCTAAAGTAGCCGCACAATATTTAGACTCAAATATCTATTTTCGAATGGCTTCTCCCGATACTATTATAGAATATTTTGTGGTTTATCCATGTAGTTTAATTGATTCGACAGATTATCACGATCATAAAATAGATAAAAATGGATATATAACGGCTTCTATGTTTATACGATTTGAGGAAAATGCTTATATTCTGGAAATCAAAGATTTGGAATGGGTCAATCGAGATCGAAAAAAAGCTAATTTAGATGTATTATACATAAAATATAAAATCCAGAGTGTATCATTGAAACAAAAACTCTACTATTATGGAGCATTAAAATCTGCAGAATATCTTATTAATGAAACACTTGAGAATTATACCATTATTTTGGAAGACATTATAGATGAAAAACTAAAGGATTCTGAATAATTTT
>JBIPMU010000080.1:0-6081 GCA_044377205.1 Chitinophagales bacterium
GCATTTTGTAGAAAACGGCTTGACGCCAGTAGTTGCCACCATATCGTTTTTCAAAATCTAAATCTTCGGGATTTTCACCTTCTAAAAGCGTAACGGGTGGTTTTAGTTTTTTCTTTGCATTTTCGTATTTTCCTGTTTTGAAGTCTATGATATTGGCTGTACCATTGTCTAGCCATTCGATTTTATCCAATTTTCCCACTAGGGTTTCGCCCAAATACTTTGCTTCAAACCAATCTTCGATGGCCATATTTGTGGTCCAATTGTTGGATTCGTTTTGATAGTAAATCGGGATTATTTTTTGGATATATGCGAGTGTATCGTTGTATTCATGATCGTTGAAAGCCCTTTTTCTATTGTTCAATTCCTGAAGGGTCATATCGAGGAGTTGCATTTCGCTAGGAATGGTTTGTGTGTCCATCATTTCTTCAAAGAAATGTTCCAAGGCATTATGGAAAATATTCCCAATTTCAAGATTTTTTTCGGAAAAGCTAGGCATATTTGCCAGTTTTGTATAATAAAATCCTTTTGGGCATTCCAGATAGCTGTTGAGCGAAGATACACTTAGTTTCATATTTTGCACCAATGAATCTAAAAAGCTATTTTCATATACAAAATTTTGAAAGGATTCGAGGGCTTCGGTATCGATATTTACAATTTTTAAATAATCTTCTTCGGTAAGATTATATTCATTTCTCATTTGATTTTGGGTAGGAATTTCTAATAGAAATTTTAACTCATTTTGATTTTTATCTTTGCTATTGGTGCTTTGTTCTTTTTTGAAATAGGTAAGTGCTACCTGTTTTTTGGCACGTGTAAGCCCTACATAAAACTTCCGTCTTTGTTCTTCTATTTCGGTTTGTTCCTGTTCTGCTACTGCCTGCAAAATGGTATCCCAGTCGGTAATATCCTTGTACAATACCGCTTTGGGGATATAAATGCCATTTTTTCGTACGGAGGATTCGTTATTTCCGTGCATGAAAATATAATCATATTCGAGTCCCTTGCTGCCATGAATGGTCATGAGTTGAACGGCATTGGGATGGGTGATTTTTTTGATTAATTGAATGGGGATTTCTTCTGAAATATATAAGGAAATGAGTTCAACAAAAGCTGCTAAATCAAGTTTTGGATTGTGTTCGAGTTGTTCCCTCAGAAATGCTCTAAGACTGTCCAATTCTTGGAATAAAATAATAGAATTGGGCTGTGAAGTAATCCATTTTGCTATTTTGAGCTTATCTAAACAGCGGTCTATAAATCGTTCAACGGATTCGTTTTGAGATTTTTGTAATAAAGTCTCCGTAATATCTACATATTGTTTGATTTTATATTTGGAGTCATATTCATTCATAAATGAACGCAAGTTGGCATCGGAATTTTTTAATTCTCCTACTTTGTATGCTCTGTACTCGAGGAGTATTTTTGAGATTTCCAAAGGTTTGATGGCATTCCACTCGTAGAAAAAACTTTCGGCAAGCAAGTCTTCTCTTTCAAAACTTTTATTAATTTCGGCTTGAATGTATTTTAGAAATTGAATGAAATTAAGGATAAATTTACTTTCAAGGATATTATTGGCACGTGTAAATTCATAGGGAATTTTTTTGATGTCCAATATCTTTGAAAAATTTGTAGCCGATGCATTTGAATGAAACAAAACAGCTACTTCATTGAGCTTTTGGTTTGTTTTTTGAAAATACTCTATTTTATCGGAGATATAGACAAATTCGGCTTCTTTAGTATTGCATTGCGTAACTGCAATAGGTAGGTCAAGGTCTTTGTAATCGCCTTTTGCTACTAAATTTTTGTCTAGAGAAATGTCTGCTACAAGGTTTATGATTCGCTGCTGATTATGTTCAATGACAGCTTTTGAAGCTTCGAGAATCTTAGCCGTAGAGCGATAATTTTCTTTGAGTATGATAATGCGCTTGCGAGTTTCTTCAATTCCCAAAGGCTGAATATATTGCTCATAAAATTTATAAATATTGCCAATATTAGCTCCTTGAAAACGGTATATAGACTGGTCATCATCGCCTACTATCATAATATTGGGATAGTCATTTTCGTAGCAAAGCCATTGTGCTATTTCTAATTGAGAACCATTGGTGTCTTGAAATTCATCGATAAGAATATACTGGAATTTTTCTTGATATTTGAGTCTAAAATCTTCATTTTCTTTGAAGGCTTGAATTACTTTTAGAATTAAATCGTCGATTTCCATCCATTTGTTTTCTTCTAATTTTTCCTGAAAACGTTTGTATAACGAAATGGCTTGCTTTGTTTTTTCAATTTTTAAAAGATAATCATTCCATATGTCTGCTTTGAGATCACCAGCTTTAAATTCTTTATATTTTCGCTGATATTCGTATTTTTTAGTATCAAGTCGTTCTATTTCAGCGTCTTTTTCAATTAATTTGAGAAAAGAATCATAATTATAATTTTCTTTTTTACATTCCGAAAAAAAACGTTCTAACAGTCCTACGGTATTATCAATGCTAGAAATTCTCTTTTTTAATGGTGTATTGAATTCTACTTCTCGTACCAATTCTTTTATCAATAACCTTCTTTCCAAATCGGTGATAATCGTATAATCGCCTTTATTGATAAGATCTTGATTTTCATTGATAATTTTATTACAAAAGGAATGGAAGGTATATATACCAATTTCGCTTGCTTTGGTTCCCAAAAATTCGCCTAGTCTTTTTTTCATGGCTACAGTACCTGCATCGGTAAAAGTTAGGCACAAGATGTTTTCGGGCTGAATATCAGCTTCTAAAAGGATTTTACCAATACGAGTAGAAAGAATTTGGGTCTTTCCTGTTCCAGGGCCTGCAACCACCATGATAGGACCATCGGTTTTTTTTACGGCTTGTAATTGCTCAGTATTAAGCATTTCTACTGCTGAGACAAAAGAATCGGTGAAATGATTTTCTTGTATTTCTTTTTCAGAAAGCCATTCAATACCTATTTTTTCTAAGGCGTCTTTCATATTAAATTTTGTACTCATACTTCTTAATATTTATCTATTTTTTAAAAATTAAAAATAAATAACTTTATTGTCAAAAAATGTCGTTTTAAAAATTAAAAAGTTTCTTTTTCTTTTGGTAGAATATTACGATTAACTTTCATTCGATATTCAATTATTAAAAGGGAGATAATGTATGTACTTAAACATGGAATTTTATATCGATCTAATGCACCAAAATTATAACTTGTTAGTCCAGTAATAAACGCAAAAAATAGACTAAATCCTAATAGTGCAATGGCATCATATGATTTTAATAATTGTCCAATAAAACGAATGAAATTATACCTAAATACAATAAATATAGTGAAAAATAAAAAGAATAGCGCTTGTAAAAAGCTCAAAAAAATCGTAGGTTTATTAACTTCTGTTATGTAAGGTCTAAAAAAAGTAACATTCACGGCTGCAGGGAATTTTTTCAAATATCCAGTTAATGTATAATCCATTTTTCCAAGGCTATAGGCTGATCCTTTTAAAGTTGTATGCCAACTTTGAAACCCCATTAATTTATCTTGGAATTTTTCAGCATCTAATTCTACGAAATATTCATTTAATAGTTGAGTGCCAATAACAACAAAACCAACTAAAATTACAAAAAAAATTGGAGCAATTACAATTTTTAATCCAATATTTTTGATACGATTAAAATTGTGTTGAAAAACCCAAAAAACTAGAAATGGAAGAATTGTAATAAGAAAAAAACTTCGAATGTTTTTGATTAGGTATAATGAAAATAAAAATGAAATAAGAACTAAAAAGCTAACTTTCCTTATAATAAAAAGGTATATGAATGAAGATAATAATAAAAAGATAGCTCCTAATGTAAATGTATCTTTAAAAATTCCAGATCCCCAGAATATAGCTGATGGCATAAAAAAAATAGCATAGCCAAATTTCTTTTTTAATTCAGGGTATAAGGAACCTATAGCTTTGTAAAAACTCCAAGAACAAATATATGAAAAAGTAGCACAAGAAATAATAATTGCAAAAAATGAATTGAAGCAAAATAAATTAAAAAATGAACATAACTTAATAACTGTATAAGTTGAAGTTTCTTTTAGATAAGGATTTTGTGAGATAATTTTTAGTATATCAAAGTTATCTGTATTTTTTAAGTTTGAGCTAAAAAAAATATAAAAAAAATCAAAAGGATTACTAGATAAGTAGTTTGAAACTAACTTGGTGGCTTCAAAATAAAATGTAGTATCACCACCGTTGTAATAAAATATATATAATAAACCTGCAGCAAAACCTCCTATGATTTTTAAATAAAACGCTTTTATAATAAAATATTTGTCTATTTCATCATGAATAAATCGTTTTTTTATTACAATTAAAATCAAAAATGCAAAGAGAAGATATAAGGGCGTAAGGATTATATCTATAAGGCTCAAATATTTCATGAGTGCTTTATTTTATTTCTCAAAAGCTATAAAACTGATTATGTATCTCATTATTAGATTCTTAATAATGGAAATGTCATGCAATGAGGACCACCTCTGGCTCTTGAAAGTTCTGTAGACGGTATAGTAATAATCGTTTTTTCGTACTTATCGGGATTGAATTTACCATAATTCCATTCTTTGGAGATATCTCGTCCACTTACAATTTCATATCCTAAATTGTATAAAGCTTCAGCAGTCTTACTGTTTCGATCATAAGCAATTGCTACTCCGTCTCTGAGTGCAACAAGATTGCATCCATCTGTCCATTGCTCTCTTTCATCAAAAGGATATTCTCCATTGCCACATAAAATAAATTTCATATTGGGATTTACACTTAAAAAGAAGTCCTCAAGAGTAGTAAATTCCTTGGTTGAACCATTGCTATTGAATTGAGTTACTTTTATTAGATTGGATTTGAGGGTATTCTCAAAAATTACAAATTCGTTTTTGCTTATCTGAGTAAATAACGTATCTATATGCATACAAGAACGATCTTTTGGAATGACAATTCGAACCAAATTCTCTATTACTTTTTTGTCAAACAATTTTTTCTTTAACAATTCTACCGCTTCAGGAGTTGTTCGCTCGCTACAGCCTACTAACAAATAATCGTCATTGAATATCATAACGTCACCTCCTTCTATTGTATAATCTTCACCTTCTTTGGTCATGTCAATAATTTTTGCATCATTATTTTCTTGACAAGATTTAAAAATAGGGTGGAAGTAACAAATAGATCGTGTTATAACACTTTCTCGTGTCCTAGCTTTTTTTGATGGCTGACAAATTAATAAATGATCTTTTATCGTTACAGCTATGTCTCGTGTGAAAACATAATTTGGAAGAGGATTGAAAATTGTGCGATTTTCAGCCTGTAAAACACCCGTAAATATGGTATAAACCAATTCTTCATTTGAAAGATTCATAAGTATTTCTTTGTCTTTCAGGGATACTTTTTCTAAGGCAAAAATATAGTCAAATAGTTTTTTCTTATTTTTATCTTCAATTATTTCAAGTGTTTCTAGAAATAATTGTTCGGTATCTAGTACATTTTCTTCTCCTAAAAATGCAGATAGAATGTCTATCAATGTTTGATGTTCTTCGCGCATTACAGGAAGATGAACAATGTCATCGTATAAAAATTCTAAGGCATTATTTGGAGTTACTAATTCAATGCCATCATCGGGATAATGAATAATTACTTTACTTAATTTATCTACTTCACTACTACAAAATACATTGTTCATAAGATTGTGTTTTTATCAAATTTATGTCTGATACATGCAAATATATAGAATCTAATCTACAGTTTTTCTAAAAAGTTTTCGGCCATCATGCATCGTGCACTTCCGCCACCTATTTTTTCAATAATATCGATTGATACTTGAAGAATGTTAGTATATTTTTCAATTTGAGCTATTTGTGAAGGGTTTAATGAGTCGAAAGCTCTTCGGCTCATAATTAAATAGGGCTCGTTATCGGTATTTCTAACTTGAAGCATATTGCCAGCAAAATGATGATTAAGTTGTTCATCATTCAAATCAATTATCTCTAAATTAGATTTTTCAAACTGATGAATTATTTTTATACGTTCCTCATAATCCTTTATTGTATTTA
>JBIPMU010000081.1:0-5987 GCA_044377205.1 Chitinophagales bacterium
AGTAAGCCTCATTTTAATTTTAGTTAATATTTTATTCTTCAGTATCGTCCGAAGCTGTATCTTCAGCATCATTATCAGCACCTTCATCGTCTGTTGACACCATTTCTTCACCTTCTTCAGATATAAAATCCGCTACAATCAAGTTACCTTCTTCATCGTATTCTTCTTCGTCGCCTTCTTCTACGATTACTTTGGCTACAGCCGCAATACTGTCTTTTTTATCCAACTTAATAAGCGTAACACCTTGTGTTGCTCGTCCCATTACTCTCAATTTCTCTACATTTAATCGAATAGCAATTCCCGATTTATTGATAATCATCAAATGATTGCCATCTACTACGTTCAAAATAGAGATTAATTTACCTGTTTTGTCGGTTACATTCAATGTTTTAACTCCTTTTCCACCTCTATTGGTTACTCTATAGATTGGTTCGCCATCTTCTGGGTCATCGATATAGGTTCGTTTTCCAAATCCTTTTTCGGTCACTACCAATACACTTTGAGGCAATTCGCTTGTTTTATCTACACTAATGATACCCACAATTTCATTGGTAGGGTCATCTCCCAAATCCATACCCGTAACCCCCGCAGCAGTTCTACCCATGCTACGAACTTTACTTTCGTTAAAACGAAGTGCACGACCATCTCTGCTCGCTAGAATCATTTCCATATTTCCATTGGTAATCAAAGCATCCAATAGCTCATCGCCTTCTCGAATTGTAATTGCATTTACCCCATTTTGACGAATTCTACTATACTCTCTAATCAATGTTTTCTTGATAACACCATGTTTTGTACAGAAAAATACATAATGATTGTCCAAAAATTCTTCATCAGACAAGTTTTCTACTGGCAAATAAGCCAATATTTTCTCATCATTTGCTAAATTCATCAAATTTTGAACCGCTCTACCTTTACTAGTTTTATTTCCTTCTGGAATTTCATATACATTAATCCAATAGCAACGGCCTTTATTAGTAAATAACATCAACACATTGTGCGTATTGGCTACAAACAAATGCTGAATAAAATCCTCCTCTCTGGAAGCGCTTCCTTTGGAGCCTCTTCCTCCTCTATTCTGCTCTCTATATTCTTCAAGCGATGTTCTCTTGATATATCCTAGATGCGAAATTGTAATTACAACTTGCTCATTAGCAATTACATCTAAGATATTAATATCGCCAGAAGCAGCCATAATATCGGTTTTTCTATCATCACCGTATTTTTCTTTTACTTCTATCAATTCTTCTTTGATGATTTGCATTCTCAAAACAACATCATTCAAAATACTTTTCAAATAATCGATGAGTTTCATCAATTTTTCGTACTCATCTTTTAGTTTATCTATCTCCAATCCTGTCAATGCACCCAATCGCATATCTATTATAGCCTTGGATTGCAATTCGGACAATTCAAAACGAGCTTCCAACGCACGCTGAGCATCCGCTTGATTTGATGATTTTTTAATAATTGCTATTACTTCATCGATATTATTTACAGCGATGATCAAACCTTCTACGATATGCGCTCTTGCTTCTGCTTTTTTAAGCTCAAATTTGGTACGACGAACCACTACATCATGTCTAAACTCGACAAAATAGCGAATCATATCTTTCAAATTCAAAAGCACGGGACGACCTTCTACCAACGCTATATTATTAACTCCAAATGAAGTTTGTAGCTGAGATAATTGATATAATCTATTAATCACTACATTGGTAATAGCATCACGCTTCAATTCTACTACCAAACGCATACCATTTCTATCACTCTCATCACGAACATCCGCAACCCCTTCAATTTTTGCATCATTGACAAGTTCTGAAATTTGAACGTGTAATTTAGCTTTATTTACTTGATATGGAATTTCTGTAATGATAATACTGTCTTTTTGACCTTCAGTCTCAATCTCTACTTTACCTCTCACTACAACACGACCTCTTCCTGTCATAAAACCCTCTTTCACACCATCCAATCCATAGATGATACCTCCGGTAGGAAAATCTGGGGCTTTGACATATTTCATCAAATCATCGATTGTAATATCATTATTTTCGATATAAGCAATACATCCATCTACTACTTCTGACAAATTATGTGGCAAAATATTAGTTGCCATACCTACCGCAATACCACTAGAACCATTCACCAATAAATTGGGAATACGAGTTGGCATTACTTTGGGTTCGTCTAACGTATCATCAAAGTTTTTTTGATAATCCACCGTGTCTTTTTCAATATCACCAATAAATTCCATGGCTATTTTGCTCATTCTTGCTTCGGTATAACGCATTGCAGCAGGTGGATCGCCGTCTACAGAACCAAAATTCCCTTGTCCGTCTACCAATTTATAACGAAGACTCCAATCTTGAGCCATACGAACCATTGTATCGTATACGGAAGAATCACCATGCGGGTGAAACTTACCCATAACCTCTCCCACAATTCTCGCGGATTTCTTATATGCACTACTAGAGGTTACCCCCAATTCATGCATACCATAAATTACCCTTCGGTGAACAGGTTTAAAACCATCACGAACATCGGGAATGGCACGAGCCACGATTACAGACATTGCGTAGTCAATATAACTACTTGTCATGGCATCGTTGATTTCTACACTTACTATCCCTTTCGGGTTTTTATCATCAAATTCGCTCATTCTTATTTTTATAAATTTTAGCTAACTTGCAAAGTTAACATTTTTTTGTTAAATCTATGGGATTTAGTTATACACTTTTTGTTGAAAAAATAGAGGGTAGATTCTATCGAGCTAAGCCGCCACAAACGCCTAAAACCTGGCCTGTGACATAAGAGCTCATATCTGATGCAAAGAAAACAACTGCATTTGCCACTTCTTCGGGTGCTGCAAATCGTTTTAATGGAATTTGTTCAAAATATTTCTTTTTCAAATCTTCTGGCAACTCATCGGTCATATCAGTTTGGATAAATCCTGGTGCAATGGCATTGCAACGAATATTTCTACTTCCTAGCTCATCCGCTATTGACTTTGTCAATCCTATCATACCTGCTTTTGAAGCCGCATAATTGGCTTGTCCTGCTTGCCCTTTCAATCCTACAATTGACGTAATATTTATGATACTTCCTTTTTTCTGTTTCAACATAATAGGAGATGCATGTTTTATAAGATTAAAAGCCGATTTTAAATTATTATTCATTACATCATCCCAATTTTCCTCACTCATTCTCAACAATAAATTATCACGCGTTACCCCCGCATTATTAACCAATATATCTATGGTACCAAATGCTGCAACGGCACTATCACACAATGTTTTTGCGTCGGCAAATGAAGACGCATCGCTCTTAACGGCCAATGCTTTCACGCCAAACGACTCTATTTCTTTTGCTAATTCTTCTGCTTTTTGCTGACTTGCAAAATATGAAAATACAATATTTGCACCTTGTTTTGCCAATTCCATAACGATAGAACGCCCTATTCCACGACTACCTCCAGTAACGATACACGTTTTTCCTTCTAATAATTTTTGCATCATTAATTATTTATATAATATTAAAAATAATCGCAAATATAATAATATTAATTATTCTTTATTTTTTTTATTAAAGTATCAATATTATTCCAACTATAATAGAATGTATAAATAATTATTGTAATTTTGCAATTCAAAAAATAAAAAAATGTATAATAAGAATATAATTATAAAGGAATTGCTTATATGGATAGTATCATTAGCTATTTCATATGCACTTATATTCCCAATCGTTTCACACATTGATTATAATTTTTTTGAATTTAACATGATTACTACCACATTGGGTATTCAATTTTTCAGATGGATTGTTTTCTTTGATTTCAATCTTTTATTCAAAAATTCGTGGATTAAATTTTTGAGTTTATTAGTTTTATCTGTATTTGGGATGATGACAATAATCAAAACTCAAGAAATCATATTACTACTTGAAAACCAAGAATTATCGGACCTGACCAATACAAAAACTTTGAAATCGAATATGAGCCTGACTGAAATATATAATTTCTACAGATATTTATTTAATTATTTAATTTTCACGAGCTATTGCACTGCAGGATTAGCTGCAATTTTGAACATAAGAATAGTGGCTTCATACATTGGTTATAAATCTGAAGCTTTAAAGAATTATTTAAAAACCGTTAAATAATTTTATAAAAAAACTATTTGATTTTTCGAATCATAGTCTCCAATGAATTTACATCCAATGAACCTGATTTAGAATCGATTACGTTCAAATTTTCATCTAAAAAATAAGTGGTAGGGATAGAATAAATCCCCATTTTCTTAAATCCTTTTTGAGATTGCAAAAAAGTAAGGTGGTAATTGTATTTCTTATAAAATCCTTGAATATTCGCCAATGATGATTCGTCGTAAACCATCAAAAATTTCACAGAACCTTCATATTTAGACTGTACCATATCAAAATCAGGTATTTCTTGCATACAAGGCCCACACCATGTTGCCCAAAAATTTATTACCACTGGTTTGCCTTTATAAGCATCTATTGAAACTCGTTTTCCCGAAGCATCTAAAAGTTCTATTTCTTTAAAATTAATACTAGGCGGTGTTGAAAATATATATAAAGCTATAGCAATCAAACCAAAGAATAGTATGATGCCCCAGATTTTCTTCATATCTTAAAAAATATTAAATCAATCCTATTTGCTTCCCTATTTTCTTATAGGTATCCAAAATAATATCCAAATGTTCCACTTCATGAGAAGCCATAAAACTATTTCGCATCATAGCCATACCTGGAGGTGCTGCTGGCGGAACAAATACATTGACAAAGATACCTGCATCAAACAAGCCTTTCCATAATTGAAATCCTTTTACATCGCTTGATAATATAGCCGAAACAATTGCCGTACGCGCAGGATAAATATCATATCCCATATCCTTAAGTCCCGTACGCACATATTCTGCGTTAAAATTGAGTTTTTTTACCAATTCAGGTTGTTCTTGAAGAATATCAAGAGCAGCCAAAGCACTTGCTACAGAAGCGGGTGTAGGGGATGCACTAAATATAAGCGCTGGCGAATGGTGCTTCAAATAATTGATCACACGCTCTTCTCCTGCAACAAAACCTCCCAACGATGCTAATGTTTTACTAAAAGTACATACAATCAAATCTACCTCATCGGTAAGTCCGAATTCACTTGCAGTTCCACGTCCTCCTTCACCTATTACTCCAAAAGCATGTGCATCATCTACCAAGGTTTGAGCGCCATGTTCTTTTGCAAGTTTTACGATACTAGGCAAATCAGGGATATCTCCAAATCCTGAAAATACGCCATCGGTAACGATGAATTTTCCACCATCTATGTCTTTTATTGTATTTAACTTTTTCTCTAAGTCTTCCATATCATTATGATGATAACGAAGAATTTCAGTGCCAAAAGTGCCTTTTGCAAGCATATTAGCCGTTTGAATAGATGCATGATTATCTTTATCACTAATGATTTTATCATGACGTCCCATTAAAGGTGCAATAACGCCTTGTCCTGCTTGATATCCAGTACTAAAAAGCAATGCAGACTCTTTTCCTACGAATTTAGCCAATTTTGCTTCTAATTCATTATGCAAATCTATAGTTCCCGTAAGATATCTACTTCCCGAACAACTAGTTCCATATTTATTGATAGCATTTATAGCGGCCTCTTTTACCTTTGGATGACTAGTAAGCCCCAAATAATTATTAGACCCAGCCATAATTATACGCTTACCGTTCATATCCACTACAGGTCCTTCGCTCTCTTCTATAGGATTGAAATAAGGGTAAATCCCTGCCTCTTTGACCTCATCCGCTCTTGTGAAATTATAACATTTTTGAAATAGCTTTTTTGCCTGAGTTGCTTTTTCCATTCAATTGGTGTTTACGTTATTTAACTCACAAAAATATAAAAATAATTTGTTTCCTATCGTTTTTTTTTAAATTTAAAGAGCTCAAAAACTAATTTTTAAATTTAA
>JBIPMU010000082.1:0-5941 GCA_044377205.1 Chitinophagales bacterium
TAGCCCGTCAGTTATTTGAAAGTGAAGATTCGCTTATACGAATAGATATGAGTGAATATATGGAAAAACATACAGTTTCTCGTCTCGTAGGAGCGCCTCCGGGATATGTAGGTTATGAAGAGGGAGGACAATTGACGGAAAAAGTTAGAAGAAGACCATACTCAGTAGTATTATTAGATGAAATAGAAAAAGCGCATCCCGATATATTCAATTTGCTTTTACAAGTTTTTGATGATGGTATTTTGACAGATGGATTGGGACGAAAAGTAGATTTCAAAAATGCATTAATCATCCTAACGTCTAATGTAGGTGTCAGAGATTTAAAAGATTTTGGGTCTGGAGTAGGTTTTGCCACTCAGAATAGACGTGATAATATGGATGAAATTTCAAAAGCAGTATTGGAAAAAGCTTTAAAACGTACTTTTGCACCAGAATTTTTAAATCGTATCGACGATGTTATATTGTTCAATTCCCTTGAAAAAGAACATATCAAAGCGATTGTAGAAATATTGCTTAGCGACCTTAAAAAACGAATGTTAGAATTAGGTTATCCATTTGATATTTCGCCAAAAGCTATAGATTTTATCTGTGAAGTTGGATATGATGTTCAGTTTGGAGCTAGACCACTCCAACGTGCTATTCAAAAACATATTGAGGATTCATTGGCTGAGGAAATATTAGAAGGAGAATTGGCCGAAGGAAAAAAATTCTATGTAGATTATAAAAAAGAGAATATTGTAGTATCACGAAAGTAATAAAGACATATTAATTAAGAATCAATAAGATTTTTATAGAATAATATCCTTGTATTCAAAATAAGTGTCAAATCCTGTTTCTGAAATTCGGTTTTTAATTATACTAGGTTCATCATTTGCAAGACATAAGATAAAATCACCTCCCCATGCACCTAGGCTTTTTGAAAAGAAAGGTAATTCTTTGGCAAGAGTTTGGCTTATTTTTTCTAATTTTAATACTTTACTTATTATATCTTCGTGAATTTTAAGAAAATAAAGCCAATCCTTATAATCTTGTTTTCGAATAAGCTCTCTAGTTATAAAGTTTAGATCATTGATGGCTATATCTTTTTCTTTTTGGGGTAAATTTCTATAATATTGTATCGCTTCTCTGGAGTTTTGTTTTTGCCCAGTATATATAAAGAATAGATGTGGTTTGATGCTTTCAGCTATAGAGAAATTTTCTATACTTCTAACTTCTATATCTAAAATTGTATAAAGTAAGGCCTCTGATGCAAAAGCGCAAGCAATATCATATCCCGATCCTTTAAAAAAAGTGTGATTTAGCTTATATGCATCTATTTCAAAAAAATCAGCTATCAATGCAATAAATGTACTGCTTGAACCTAATCCCCAAGCACGGTTGAAATCTATAAATAATTGAAAAGAATGATTGATTTTTTTATGATATTGTTCAGGATTCTCTTGTTTTATATAGTTTAAAATTTCAAATAAAAGTGTAGTTTCATTCGAATTCGAAGCTACATTTGAATTAATTGCTGTTTCAAGCCAAAGAGTTTTATCATTTAGAAATGCTTGCCATATTGGTTTTTCTGTAGGGGTAGCAATCATTTTTTGTCCATATTGAGTAGGCATCGCCCAGCCCGAAGCGCCGTCAAGAATAAAATATTCAGAGGTTAAAAGCAATTTCCCATTTGCTTTTTTATGATAAATTGATGTATCGTTATTAGACATTTACTTTTGTATTGGGTAAAAGAGAATTTCTCAATTTTTCAATATAATTTTTTACTTCACTTACCGAGATTACTTTGTCTTTAAAATAATGTTCCACTTCTTTTACTTCATCTACCGTAGCTTTAAGTTCGGCAAGAATATTGGATAAGTGCATTTTCATGTGACCTACTTGTATCCCTGTAGTGACTAGGCTTTTTACTGCAGCATAATTTTGCATCAATCCTACAGCAGCTACAATTTGCATTAACTCTTCTGAATTGGGGTTGCCGAGCATTTGAAGAGATACTTTAGCCAGAGGATGTAAAGATGTAAGTCCACCCACCGTCCCTAAAGCAATAGGGAATTTTAAAGTGAAATGAAACATATCTTCTTCTATCCAAGCATGCGATAAACTTTTGTAATGTCCTTCTTTGCTTGCATAGGTGTGAATACAACTCTCTACCGCTCTAAAATCATTTCCTGTAGCTATTACTACACTATCAATACCATTTAAAATGCCTTTGTTGTGAGTAGTAGCTCTGTATGTATCTACTTCCGCTATTCTTATAGCTCTAGCAAATTTTTGTGCAAAATGATTCGGTGCATAGCCATTTACAATTCCCAAATCGTCAATCTTGCATGAAACAGTAGCTTCTACCAAACAATCAGGAGTGTAATTTGATAAAATACACATATTGATTTCTATCTGTTTTTCCTTTTTTTCAAAAAAGTCTGAATTTTCTATTGCTTCTGCCCAATCTTTTCCAATTTTTTCAAGAATAGAATTTATAAAGTTCGCTCCCATGCTATCACAGGTGTTGAATTCTAATTTTAATTGATAATAATTAGGTTCAAGATTCGTAAGGTCTAATAAATTCATTGAAAGAATACCGCCGCCACGTTTTTCCATATTGGCTGTAAGATCTTTGGTGTTGGAGATTAAAAATGCTTTATTAGTATCAAAAAATGTTTTAAGTTTTGTATCATCTCCATAATAAAAGAAGTGAATTTGACCAATTTTTCTATTATCAATAACTTTTGTTTTGATACCACCACGCTCCATCCAAAATTTAGCAGCATTTGAAAGCGCTGCTACTACACTGCTTTCTTCTGTAACCATAGGTACACAATAATCCTTGCCATTTATTAAAAAATTAGGCGCTACACCAAATGGTAAATGAAAATTGGTTAAAGTATTTTCACTAAATCCTTCAAATTGTTTTTGAGCTTCAATATTGTCATACCAATAACCTGCAAAATTTTGTATAACTTCTACAGGACTTTCATACAAAAAGTTTTTTGCAAGCCATGAAATCTTATCGTATTTGCTTAATTTGGAAAAACTGGATACTTTTTTCATTTTTTCGAATAACAATGGCAAAGATAAGTTATTTTTGCAATATTTACATAGTTTTTGTATACTATTTTCACTTTTCAATAATATTATATATAGAATAATGGACATAAAAGAAGTTCGTTTGGACAAATATCTTTGGGCAATAAGACTTTGTAAGACGCGTTCATTTGCGAGCGAATTGATAGAAGGAGGGAAAGTAAAAGTTAATAATTTATCTACGAAGCCTTCTAAAAAAGTGAAAGTTGGGGAAGTTTATCGTGTGCACAAGGATGAAATTGTGAAAGAAATTAAAGTGTTAAAATTGCTTGATAAACGATTGTCTGCCAGTCTTGTTGTAGATTATTATGAGGAGATTTCTAGTATTAATCTCAATGAAAACAAAAAGCATCAATCGGCATTTTTCTTCTCAAAAATAGATAGAGAAAAAGGTTTGGGACGTCCTACCAAAAAAGAACGACGCGAAATAGATAAATTTGGCGAATAATGCTATGTCATTTAAAAAAATAAATAGTATTTGAAATAAAAAAAATATCTTTGCGCCTTCAAAGAATAAGGTAAAGCCCTGGTGGAGAAATTGGTAGACTCGCCATCTTGAGGGGGTGGTTCTCGCAAGGGAGTGCTGGTTCGAATCCAGTCCAGGGCACTTTTAAAAATTTCAATTTTATATTATTCATGATGTATATTCATTTTATTTCCACTGATACGCGAAATGCTATTGTTTCTTGTAGAGATGGTGAGCAAAAAATAGGGGAGAATATTCAATTTGCATCAGACATGAATTGGAATTCGGAAATAGAGTACGTAATATTAGGTGTTCCGGAGGATATAGGTGTACGTGCAAATTATGGAAATATCGGAGCCGAAAATGCATTTAATGCCTTTTTATTGCGTTTTTTGAATATGCAAACTAATCAATATATAGACTTAAGAAAAGTATTGATTTTAGGAGTATTAGATGTTGAAGATTTGAAAATAAAATGCGCTGAAATTTCTGATATAAGTATTCTTCGTGAAAATGTAGAAATAATAGACTCTCGTCTTGCAGAATTAATTGCATTTATTCATTCTAAAAATGCCAAACCTATTGTAATTGGAGGTGGGCATAATAATTCTTTTGGAATTATAAAAGGGATGGCACAGACAAATTCTATTGAAGTAATGAATATAGATCCTCATTTTGATTATAGAACTATAGAAGGGCGACATAGTGGTAATGGCTTTCGATATGCAAAAGAGGCAGGCTTTTTAAACAAATACAGTGTATTCGGCTTTCATCAAAATTATAATAATCAAAAAATGCTAGATGATTTAAGAAATCAGGATTCATTTTGTGTTACTAGTTTTGAATCTATATTATTTGAAACACATTCCTTAGCTCAGGCAATAAAAAAACATATAGATTTTCACGCAAAATCTATTGGGGTTGAATTGGATTTAGATAGTGTCAAAGATATGCCTTCATCGGCGAATACTCCTTCAGGATTTAGCGAAGAAGAGATCCGTAAATTATTGTATAAAATTAGGTCAGAAAAAGAGGTATTGTATTATCATTTTTCAGAAGGAGCGCCCATAGATAATAATCAATATAATAAAGTAGGAAAATTTTTGGCCTATTTGGTAGCCGATATTTTGGCTATAAATAACAAATAACTATTTATGAGTATAATTTTAGCAATTGAAAGTTCTTGCGATGATACATCTGCAGCCATTATAAAAGATGGTGTAATATGTTCTAATATTGTATATACTCAAAAAATACATGAAGAATTTGGAGGTGTTGTTCCCGAACTAGCTTCTAGAAGTCATGAGAAAAATATAGTAGTAACCGTAGAGAAAGCTATATCTGAATCTGGAATAACTATAAAAGATATTAAAGCCGTTGCATTTACACGTGGTCCTGGATTGATTGGTTCGCTTCTTGTGGGCGTATGTTTTGCAAAATCATTTGCATTGGCACATAATATACCATTGATTGAAGTCAATCATATGCAAGCGCATGTCTTGAGTCCTTTTATTGAAAATCGAGAAATTGAATTTCCTTTGATATGTATGGTTGTATCTGGAGGTCATACCCAATTGGTTTATATGAGAGATTATTTGGAAATGGAAATTATTGGAAGCACAATAGATGATGCAGCAGGCGAAGCATTTGACAAAGCGGCAAAGATGCTAGGTCTTGATTATCCTGGGGGTCCATTGTTAGATAAATGGGCATTAGATGGTAATCCATTGGCTTATACTTTTGCTAAACCTAGAATGGATAATTTTGATTATAGTTTTAGTGGTTTAAAAACATCTATATTGTACTTTTTGCAAAAACAGATTCAGCAAAATCCAAACTTTGTTAAAGAAAATTTAGCCGATTTATGTGCTTCTATTCAACATGGAATAGTAGAGATATTAATAGATAAGTTAAAATTGTCTATTAAAAAATACAAGGTGAAATCAGTTTGTCTTGCTGGAGGCGTTTCTGCTAATAGTGAACTTAGGAAAAGATTTGTAGAAGTAGTAAATTCTGAGCAAGCAATAGCATATGTTCCAGCATTTCAATATTGTACAGATAATGCTGGGATGATAGCAATTGCTGCTTATTTTAAATATAAGCGTGGGTTTTTTTCCACACAAAGCGTAGAGCCAATGGTTAAAAATTACGCTATTTGATAATTTTTAAATTATTTTTGCAAAGTTGTTTTAAATTAGATATACAGTTTGAAATCCTTTATTCGATTTTTTTTGCTTCCAGTTTTTTTGATGTCTTTGACTTCATTCAATTTGCTAGAAAATAATAGTGTTGTATATGTTTCTCCTATGCCTATTAAAACTACGGCAAACATTACTTGTGATTATCCAATTCGAAGTATAGAAGTATATAATTTATTGGGTATTCAAGTGGGGA
>JBIPMU010000084.1:0-5927 GCA_044377205.1 Chitinophagales bacterium
TAAAGAGATTTTTGTCAATAGAAAAAAAGAAGTCTTGAAGAATCATTTTGTACTATAGCGCTGGTAAAACTTGAGTTTTGCATTCACCAAATCCAATTTTTATGCCGTCTTTTTCTGCAAATCCTTTTATCGTGCACGTGTCATAATCTTGCATAAATACGCGAGTAGATCCATCTTTCATCGGAATGGGTTTAGTGCCCTTCCACGCGAGTTCTAGCATAGAACCAAATTCATGTGGCTCTCCACCGGAAATAGTCCCCGAAGCCATTACATCTCCTATATTTACATTACATCCATTTACTGTATGATGTGCTAATTGTTGGCACATATTCCAATACATATATTTAAAATTAGATTTACAAATTACGGTATCTTCGCCTGTTTTTGGGGTAAGGCTTACTTCTAAGTTAATATCATAATTCTTTTTTCCTTCGTATTCTAAATAAGGCAATACCTTGGGTTCTTGAATTTCGCCTGCTACTCGGAAAGCATCTAGTGCTTCTAATGTAACAATCCAGGGAGAAACAATACTTGCAAAATTCTTTCCTAGGAAGGGTCCTAAAGGCACATATTCCCATTGTTGGATATCTCTTGCAGATAAATCATTAAATAAGAACAATCCAAAAATATGATCTTCTGCTTTAGATATTTCTATAGGATGACCAAGTTCTGTCTTTTTACCGATTACGAATCCTACTTCCAATTCAAAGTCCATTCTTTTGGATTCCCCATAAATAGGCGGTTCAGTTTCTACAGGCTTTGTTTGTCCTTTTGGACGATGGAAATTAGTACCCGAAACTACAATGGAAGACGCTCTTCCATGATATCCTACTGGAATATGAAGCCAATTGGGCAAAAGCGCATTGGCTGGATCGCGAAACATAATACCTACATTGGTAGCATGCTGACGACTGGAATAAAAATCGGTATAATCTCCTATTTTTACAGGCAAATGCATGTTTACTTTAGCCATTTCATCCATAAATACCGCTAAATCAGCTCTATCTTTTAATGTATTATTTTCAATATCAAGTAGATTGGCAATATCCAATCGAATTTTATTTGTAACCGATTTTCCTAAGCTTATAAAATCATTTAAGGCAGTATTTTCTGTAATTTTTGAATCTAAATCTATAAGTCCTGATACTGCTAATTGATGAATATCCAAAACTTTATTACCAATAGCGGTACATATTCTTGATGATTTACTAGCAGTAGAATATATTCCAAAAGGGATATTTTGAATAGGAAATTCAGTGTTTTCACTACCTGCTACCCAAGATTTTTTATCAAAAGAGATCATATTTTTGTGAATTTAATAGTATAATTAAAAAAGTTTGGCGCTTTTTCTTCTCGCCTTTTTCATATTTTTTTGTTCAATTTTTTGATTTTCCTCAGGTGTATTGTATGTGGGACAGGTTTTTTTCTTACAAGAAAAAAAAGCCATCACAAACATAAAAAGTAGAAAAATTCCGCATTTCATATATATTTATTTAAGTCCAAATCCTATTAATATTTGAGGAACCCAAGTATTTAATCTGTCATCGGTCATATCATCTTGATTGTCTATATCTATACAAAGTCCCACAAGTTTACCATCTATTTCTGCTTTGGAAGCGTCATATTCATAGCCATCTGTTGGCCATTCTCCGCATATTTGGGCACCTTTTTCTTTGGCTATAGAATAGAAAACACCCAAAGCATCACAGAAATAAAAGGAATAGCCATATTGGTCGCCCAGTCCAAAAAATGCAACGTGTTTCCCTGAGAAATTAACATGTTCCCATTTGGGCAAAAAAGATTCCCAATCGCCCTGCAATTCGCCATCATACCAAGTAGGCATTCCAATAATAAGATATTTATAGCCATCAATATCTGAGGCTTCTTTTTTGTATATTTCTATAACATCTACCGTTGTGTCTGACAATGTAGATTCAATTTTTTCTTTAATCGTATTGGCTACGGTTTCGGTATTACCAGTATCTGTTCCAAAAAATAAGCCTATTTTATTTGACATATATATTATTTAATTTTATGCAAAATTATTCATTTCTAACTTTATACTTAGAAAAATTCTCTCTTCGAATTGCAATAGCCTTTTGGATTATAGGATCAATGTCCATAATAATTTTGTAGAAAGCCATTGTGCCATAAATTCCTCGACCAATATTGGCCTTTAAAATAGTCTTTATCATTTCGCCACTTTTTTCAATGGCTTGGGTGTCGCGTTTAATTTTTGCAGAATCTCCTAAAACTAAAAATTCATTGAATTGAGCAGAATCTAATTTGAATTGCGTATAAAAATCTTCTATTTTTGGATACTTTTCTAAAATGGATTTTTTATTTTTATCAATAAAATCTGTAGTATATTGATTTACAAGTCCTTTTCTTAGAAAATTAAAATAGTATTCAGAATTTATAGAGGTGTCAATAGGTACATAGATATCTGGTGTAATGCCTCCGCCACCATAGACTTTTCGTTTATTATTAGTAAATTTCATCAAACTGTCAGGTGGAACTAATGTATCTTTTTTTGTTAATTGACCTGATTGTGCACGTTGAATAATTTCAGCACGATATTCTTTTAATCCTTTATTAAATGGTTTTTGAATAAATCGTCCTGATGGCGTAAAATACTCTGCAGTAGTTAATCTGAGTTGAGAATTGTCTAATAAAGTAAAAGGTCTTTGAACCAATCCCTTCCCAAATGAACGACGTCCAATAATCAATCCTCTGTCCCAATCTTGAATAGCCCCTGATACAATTTCACTTGCGCTGGCACTATTTTCATTGATCAATATAATGAGTTTTCCTTTTCTAAACAAGCCATTTTCAGATGTTTCAAAACTTTGTTTGGGATAATGCTCTCCTTGAGTATAAACTACTAATCTTTTTGATTCTAGAAACTCATCACACAAAGCTACCGCAGCTTGAAGAAGACCTCCACCATTGTTTTGCAAGTCCAAAATTAGTGTTTTCATGCCTTTGTTACTCAAATCATTGAGAGCAACACTGATTTCTTGTGGAGTGCTTCCAGCAAATTTATTGAGCTTGATATATCCTGTTTCATTGTCTATCATAGTAGCAATATCTAAGCTGTAGATAGGTATTACATCTCGGGTAATAATAAAATCAATTAACTTATCGCCTCGAAGCACAGAGATAGCTACTTTAGTTCCTCTGGGGCCTTTAAGTCTTGATACATAATCATCACTTTTATATTTGCTATCTCCAGCAAAGGTTGTATCTCCAATTTTGATTAACTTATCACCTATCATTATTCCTACTTTTTCGCTAGGCCCACCCGCTACTACGTCTAATATTTGAAGGGTATCTTTATACACATTATATACAATTCCAATGCCTTCAAAGCTTCCTTTTAGTCTTTCATTTTCCGAACTCGCTTCTTTTGGAGGAAGATACATAGAGTGCGGATCCAGATTTTCAAGCGATTTAACAATAGCAGATTCTATTATCTTATCAAAATTAACAGTATCTACATAATGATGTCTAAGCAAAGTATAGTATTGTCTGAATTTTTCAAAATTAGATTCATACTTTGAAGTTTGACAATAGAAATTAGAAGAAAAAGATAAGATAAAAAGTAAAATTATAGTATGTTTCATTGGCATTAGGGATATGTATAACAATAATAAGACTTTTTTTATAAATTAATATTTAAAAATAACAAAAAAGCCCTACTTATTATAAGTAGGGCTTTGATATTGATTTAAAAAATTGTTATTTAGTAATTACAATTTTTTTGATGTTGCTTTCTCCATTTATTTCCGTTTGGATTATGAATGTGCCTTCACCCAATGCTTCCAATACAAGTGGAAATTCTTGTGTTGTATTTTTAATAATTGTATGGAATACTTCTTTCCCTTCAATATTGAATACTTTCAATGATGCTCCTGTATTATATTGTACGCCATTAAAGGATACATTTATGATTCCTTGGCTAGGATTTGGATATACATTGACATCATATTTTGTCTTATTGACATCTGTTATCCCTGAAGCTACATACTTAAGATATTTACATACTTTTGAAGGAGTGGAATTAAATATATTATTTGCAGATAAACACAACGAGTCAAATTCTTTGATTGTTGTTGCAAGTTTTCTATTTAATGGCACCATCACATTCGTTGTTAATGTAGTTAAGGTAGTTTCAATAAATCCAGTTCCAGCTGAGTTCTTATATTTGATAGACCACACACATGCTGTAGGAGTATTTGTTGATCTATTTCTTGCTCTTACTGTATCTTTTGACATTGAAAATGAATCGAAGTTTGCAACAGCTGGCGCACCTACATTTACTGTTCTTTTTAAAGTAGTTGTATTGTTTGCATTATCTTTGATAGTATAAGTTACTTCATATGATCCTACGGAGTTAGTATTTACATTAGACGAGGTAGTAGGTGATCCAATTACATAACAAGGATTATTATCTCCTAAAACAGTAACCCCTTCATCCATATATGTAGTACCAATTAGAATGTTTACAGGATCTGAACCTTTTAGTTCCATTTGAGGGCCTTCTGTATCATCAATTACATTTATAGAAGCAAATAAAGTGTCCAAATATACAAAGCCAGCGTTAGAACCTATTGCCCCTTGATTATCTTTTACAAAAATTTTATAACCATATTCTTTAGCCACATTAAAATTTACTGCAGAGTCTATAATTATAGTTAAATTATTGCTATCAATAGGCGCATCATCATAAATCTCAATAAAGTTTTTCAAAAATGTAGTTTTTGAATGATCAAAGGCTTTTTTGTTATAAATATCTTTGTTACATCCTTTTACAAAAGTTAGGAACAAGAATGTATTAGTATCTTTTCCTCCATTTGAAACAAAAGTAAGTGTAGAGTCTTTATATATATTTTTTACTGTCAAAAGCGGAGCTTGATTTGAAGTTCTAATAGGATTTACTATACTATCTACAGGAACTTTTGCATATAAAATTCTATTAGGGGTATGAACTGGACCTGGCAAATGGCTTCCACTTCCTGTAGTTCCTCCTACTGCACCTCCAGCAAGACTATCCTCTTGATAGACAACATATATATTTTTATCTACAAATTTAGCCATACTTGGATAGGTAGATTCTAAATTTTTTGTTTGAGAGATATTGTATGGACCTATCCAAGTTTTCCCAGAATCTAAAGATTTCACGGCATAAACATCATATAAATTATATCCATTTTTATCAGCATCTACGCCACTACCACTTGGCGTTGAATCTATTCTTCCTCTATTATACCCATATGTTAAATAAATAGTTCCATTAGAGTCCAATGCACTTGAAGGCCATGAAACAGGAGCATTTCCATATACATTAGCTGACCCAAAATATCCAGCAGTAGTACCATCATTTAGAGTTGTATTAAATCTGCCAACTGGGCTTTTCGCAAAATTTCCTTCATTTAAGAAAAATGTTTGAGGTACAATATAAGGATCTGTATTTACTCCCATATATTCGTTCCAATATCCAATTCCATGTCTTGATAAATCAATAAAGCCATTAGCACCTTCTGTATATGTAGTTGCTACACCCCAAAAACAATGAATTTTATTATTTTTGTCAATAATTACAGAAAAAGACCCATCCGACTTATCGCCTCTTTTAACATTTAAACTAGCATTGGCATCAATATTGTCTTGTGTAGAGAAAATAGATGTTTTTGTCCATGTAGTTCCCATGTCAGTAGATTTATATAATGAAATATCTAATCTACCCATTAAGATAGCAATAGTATTTCCTTTGATATCTACATCATAGATGTCTCCACCCACTCCTGTTGGATAATTAATAGCATCCATGCCCGTAAATGCCGCAGGAGCAGACCATGTAGCGCCTGAATCTGTAGATACCATATATTGTATACCTGCATCTACACCTTCAAAACTAGCTTGAT
>JBIPMU010000085.1:0-5820 GCA_044377205.1 Chitinophagales bacterium
TGAAAAAGTGATGTCAAAAGTAGCTACCTGGGGTAGTGAAGACAATCTCATGTTTGTAATAGGCGCCACACAAGACGAAAGTCAAAGCCAGATAAGAACGCAATTCCCTCATCATTTCTTTTTGGTACCAGGTATTGGGGCACAAGGCGGTTCTCTAGAAACTACCTGTCAAAATTTATTAAATGATGAAATAGGCATATTGATAGCCTCATCCAGAGATATAATTTATGCCGATAATTCAGAGAATTTTGCTGCAGTATCAGGAGTAAAAGCAAAATTACTTTCATCAAAAATGTGGGAACTTTTTGAAATGAAAAAATAAAATTTACAAATGAAAACAACAAAAACCATTATCTATGCAAGAAAAATTTATACACTTTGTATGGCAATACAGACTTTTTGATACCAAAAACCTAATTTCTACATTCGGAGAATCGATTGAAATCATCAAAACAGGGCTATTGAATACCAATCAAGGTCCTGATTTTTTTAATGCTCAATTGAAAATAAATGGACAAACGCTAATTGGAAATATTGAAATTCATCTGAGAAATGAAGATTGGTATAAGCATCAGCATCAAAAAGATGAAAGATATAATAATACCATTCTTCATGTGGTATACAATCCCACCAATGAAATTTATACCTTGACAAAAAACAATCAAAAGATATCGATTCTGGCACTTAAACAATATCTTCAAGAGGATAAAATTACCTATTATGAACACCTATTTTCAAACAAAGAGCCCATTCCTTGCCAAAAAATTTACAAATTGCCGCAAAAAATAAAAATCAATCATTTTTATGAAAAACTGGCAATTGAAAGACTGGAGCGAAAATCGGAATGGATTTACGAATTACTCAAAAAAAATCAAAACGATTTTGAAACAACCTTTTATCTTATATTGCTCTATAGCTTTGGGTTAAAAATAAATGCGTCTTTTTTTCTACAAATAGCCGAAAGTTTGCCTCAAAAAGTATTGGCAAGGCATATAGACGACTTATTTCAATTGGAAGCCTTGCTGCTAGGCCAAGCCAATCTATTGACATCAAACCAAGAATACGCTCAAAAACTCAAAACAGAATATAAATATCTTAGCACCAAGTATCAATTAAAACCCATTCCTTCGCCGCCCCTATTTTCAAAACTCTATCCTGCTTCTTTTCCTACGCTTCGACTAGCACAATTTGCGGCTTTTATTCATAACAAATCGGGGCTTTATACCAAATTAACGACATCAAGTACGGACAAGGAATTATTGCAAATTTTCAATATAGAAATTACAGATTTTTGGAAAAAACACTATCATTTTGAATCGGAAACCAAAAAAACCCAATGGAAAATAGCCCCCAGTTTTATACAAAAAATATGTATTAATGTATTGATTCCCTTTATGTATTTGAGAGCAAAAATTGAACATAAAAGTCCTCTAAAATCAATAGAATGGCTGGAAAAGTTGAGTCCCGAAAACAACAAAATTACTCGAACCATGACAGACAACCTTTTGCTAGAAAATCAAAATGCATTTCATAGTCAAGCCCTTATCGAATGGCAACAGTCGTATTGCCAACGAAAAAATTGTCTTTCTTGCTGTATAGGACATGAAATTTTTCGTTAGGAGACTTTCTAATTTATATAAATCAAATATGTTAGTTCTGAAAACTAGCGCTATAATTGACTATATTTATTACATTTGAATAAGTAATAATCTATCAAAATATGTTTTTTGATCGTAACTAAGGGGTAGCCTTTATGCTCGATTTTTTTGCGTTTGGTTATGAGTTTGGGTAGATTTTTATAAAAATCGATATGCGCAAAAAATATAGATTTTAGTACCACAAGTTTTTTAGTTACCATTACCGAATGTATAGCTGCTATACCATCCAATGTGAGTCGCATAGGCAAGACTATCAATAATTGTATGGCGTTAAGATTTTTGAAAAGATTGTAGAGCGAATTTCTAAAATTCAAAAAAGATTTGAAATAACTTCCATACGGCAAACTACCGCCACCATAGTGATAAACCGTGGATTGGGGCAGGCTGAGAATGGTATATCCATAGTTATTGACACGCCAGCATAGGTCTATTTCTTCTTGATGCGCAAAATAATCGCCGTCAAAGCCGCCTACTTCTCTAAAAATAGCTTTACGGATAAAAAAACAACAACCACTTGCCCAAAAAATGGGTTTTATATCGTCGTATTGCCCGTTATCTTCTTCTACGTGATCAAAATAGCGTCCTCTACATACTGCATAGCCTAATCGGTCATAAAAACCACCACTGCCACCCGCATATTCAAACCGTTTTTTATTTCTTAAATCTAAAATTTTGGGTTGTGCTGCGCCAATTTTGGATTGATTCTCAAATTGTTCCAAAATAGGTTCGAGCCAATTATTGGTAACTTCTATATCCGAATTCATCAAACAATACAAAGGCTCTTCAATTTGGGTCAATCCCTGATTGTAGCCTTCGGCAAATCCATAATTTTTTGAATTTTGCACCCATTTTATCTGAGGAAAATTGACTGCTACATACGCTTTTGATTGGTCTGTTGAGTCATTGTCTACAATATAAATTTGTGCGAGTGCATCGGGCGTTTTGGACACCAATGTAGGTAAGTAATCTCTCAGAAATTGCTCGCCGTTCCAGTTTAAAATTACAATGGCACAAGGTTTCATCTAATCATTTTTGGATTTTGGTGGCTCCCAAAGTTCAATATTATTACTATTTACATCTTTTAAATTAAAAAAAACGCTTCCAAATCCTATAATTTTTGACATTATAAAGGATTAATGCGACAAATATCGTTCTGCCTCCAAAGCCGCCATACATCCTGTTCCTGCTGCGGTTATCGCTTGACGGTAATTTCTATCCATTACATCGCCACAAGCAAAAACACCTTCTATATTTGTAACAGTTGTACCCGGTTTTACTACAATATATCCATCAGCATCGGTTGTAATGTACTCCTTAAAAATTTGAGATTGTGGCGTATGTCCTATAGCTACAAAAAATCCTGTAATTGGAATTTCTTGCATACTGCCATCTTTATTATTTTTTATACGAACGGCTTCAACACCAAATTTTCCAAGAATTTCATCGGTTTCGGTATTCCAATATACTTTGATATTAGCGGTATTCAAAACTCGTTGTTGCATAATTTTGCTGGCACGCATTTCATCTTTTCGGATAAGCATGTGAACCGTAGTACACAATTTTGAAAGATAAATAGCCTCTTCACAAGCGCTATCTCCTGCTCCTACTATGGCTACTTCTTGGCCTTTGTAGAAAAAGCCATCGCATACGGCACAAGCCGAAACACCACTTCCGTTCAATCGTTTTTCGCTATCAATACCCAGCCATTTTGCAGTAGCGCCTGTAGCAATGATAACGGTTTTGGCCATAATTTCCTCACCTTTATCCGAAATACAAAGGTATGGTGGTTTTTGGCTACTAAAATCTACTTTTGTAATCATTCCAAATCGAATATCTGCATCAAATCGAGCTGCTTGCGCTTTCAAATCCTCCATCATTTGTGGCCCATTGATACCATTGGGGTAACCAGGGAAATTTTCCACATCGTTTGTAGTCATCAATTGACCTCCCGCTTCCATTCCTTGATATAAAATAGGACTAAGATTAGCTCTTGATGCATAAATTGCAGCGGTATAGCCTGCAGGTCCTGACCCAATGATAAGACATTCCGTCTCGATTCTATTTGACATAATTTTTATAATAATTTATGGTAAAGATAATAAGTTGCAAATCTAACTTAAATTTTACAATTTTTAATATAGAATTGATTTCTATCCTAAAAAAAATGTATGTTATTTTTTAATAAAAAAAGTTTATACGTTGGTTTCAAATTCCATATTCAAAAAATCGCTATCTCGTTTCTTGATATAATTCTTCTTTTTTAGATAAAACAAATCTACATAAGTAATCAAAAACAATATAGCATAGGCAATTCCTGAAGAAATAGCCGCTACTTTAATTCCATAGATAGGCATATATATCAAATTAACCAATACATTGACTATTAAGGCTATAAAAACGGCGATGATATTTGTTTTTTTGATACGAATAGCCAATGAAAGGGTACTAATTATTGCAAATAATGACCAAAAAATAAATGCAATTAATAATAAGCGTAACGTTTCTATAGAAACAGGATTCTGATTTTTGAAATACAACTGAATAATCAATGGTGAAGTTATATAAACGCTTGTAGCAATAAATATACTGAGTCCAAGCACTAGTATTAAAATTTTATTTGTTTTTTTGAGCAAAACATCAAAGCGTTTTTCTTCCAGAAAACGAGGTAAATACATTGTAGCAATCAATGCGGAAACGATTCCCATCTGCTCAATAATTGATGCGCAAGTGCTATATATCCCTACATGAAAATTTCCCAACATTTTTTTGATAATATACTGGTCGCTTCGAAGCAATAATGCTACAAGGAGCGAATACAAAAATGCTTTGGCATTGAAGGAAAAAAGGCTTTTGAGAAAAACGAAGTCAAAGGATAAAGGCCAAATCTTGAAATTTAATTTCTTAAAAGCAATCATTCCATACATCAAATTTTCAAAAAATAAAAATAGAAGCACATTGAATACTGTCAGTTCTTTCAATAGATAAAGCAATACCACATATAATAAAAAAAAGAATCGCAATACAAAATCTAATTTGTTGGAAAAAAGCAGAAAATCTTTCCCCGCCAAAAAAGAACGAAAAATGAGACTTATCGAATAGCTAAAATAGGTAGCACTAAACAAATATACAATTCTAATATCTTGAAATGGAAAATGCTGCGAAAACATAATAATAGCTATCCAAACAAGAAGTGATGAAATTAGCGATAAAACCAGATTGGACGATAAAAAGGAATTGAGTTTTTCGGGATTTTTTTTAGAATAATAGAGCGCACTGGCATTAAAACCTAGATTCAACGCAACATTGAACAAATACAACGATGTAATAAAAAGTCCATAAATACCTCTATTAGCTTCAAGTAAGGTTCTTGAAATAATCAATCCCGACAGAAGATTTATAGCAATATGTCCAAAACGAAACATAACATTTATAGATAAATTTTTTAGAAAAAATCTATATGTTTCCCAATTTGTTTTAATGATATGAATCAATTCTATTTACATTTAATTTCGACAAATATACTATAAATGTCTTGAATCCAAAATCAAAACAAGCGTAATCGTTTTTTTTCTTTATTTTTGAGATTATTTTCAGCCAAGTCTATGAGATTACAATCTTTTTTTGCAGTACTCTTTCTTTTTATTTCCAATATTTTTTATGGGCAAAAGCTAAGTTCTTCTTTTGTTTCAGTGCCTTTTGAAGTTCAAACGAAAGAAATTGAAGCCAAGCTCAATCAATCGTTCAATGGATTGATTTTTGAAGATACGAGTTTTGAAAACAATGAATTGGATTTGCTCAAAATGAAAGTATGGAAAAAAAGCGATATTAAATTAACCACAAAAAATGACACATTACTATTCAAAGTTCCGCTAAAAATATGGATAAACAAAGCCTACGAAATGATGTATTTGCGCTCGCATCATCAGTCGGATTTTGAATTGATGTTTTATATCGGCACAAAAATTCAGTTAAACGCCAACTATACTATTTCTACCAAAAGTTTTGTAGAACGCTACGAATGGCTCAAAGAACCTACTCTCAAAGTAGCAGGTGTGGATTGGAACATTACCAAATGGGTGAAAGACGCACTAGATAAACAATTGACTACTATTAGCACAATAATTGACCAGCAGGCAAAAGAACAGTTAAATTTCAAACCCAT
>JBIPMU010000086.1:0-5818 GCA_044377205.1 Chitinophagales bacterium
CAATCAAGGATTTAAAAAATTCTATAGAAGACAATCCTTGATATTTTTTATCGGCATCAAAGAAACAAGCATGGATATCTTCAATGATATAGAGTCCTTTTGAGGGCATCTTTGGATATAAGCTCAAAAAAGATGAAACGACATCAAAAGACATATGGCTTCCGTCATCTATTATTACTTCAAAATTATATTCCCGTGTTAAAGCATCTAAAAAAACGCTATCCGATTGATCACCTACAAAGGTTTTAATTCGTTTTTCATCAAAAAAAGACTTATCGTATATATCAATTCCAATAATTTGTGCTTTTGGAAAATATTTTTTCCACATTCGAAGACTTCCACCTCCAGATTCATTATTTGAACCCCCACCAATTCCAATCTCTAGCATATCAAAGGAACTTTTTCTTAGTGCATCAAAATACAATGTATATATAGCAGTATAACCATGCAATTCATGTTTATCGGTTCCATAGACATTAGCCATTTTCGATAGATTTGCACCTATTACATCCAGCCAAATATCTTTACAAAAATCTCGAATGAATTTTCTATTTTTTGAGCTGATTTTTCTCCAAAAAAATAAAAAAAATGATATCAAATTCAAAAATTATATATGTATTGCTCTATTTTCTGTAGCCGCTAAACATGCTTCTTTGAATGCTTCGGAGAAGGTAGGATGACCAAAACAAGCCATACCAATATCTTCTGCCGATGCTCTAAATTCCATAGCAATAGCACCTTGCATTATCATATCTGCTACTCTTGCACCTACCATTTGTACGCCAAGAATTTCATCGGTGTCTTTATGTGCCAATACTTTGATAAATCCATCGGTATCATTGCTGGCTCTAGCTCTTCCACTGGCTTTGAATGGGAATTTTCCCGCTTTATATGGCGTACCATCTTTTTTCAATTCATCTTCTGTTTTCCCAACTCCTGCAGCTTCAGGCCATGTGTATGCTACTCCTGGTATTAAATTATAATTGATATGTGGTTTTTTGCCTGCTAATAATTCTGCGACGAATACACCTTCTTCTTCTGCCTTGTGTGCAAGCATTGGGCCATCTATTACATCTCCAATAGCATAAACATTTTCAACACTTGTTTGCAAATGATGATTTACAGGTATTTTATTTCTATTATCCAACGTTACTCCTATTTTTTCCAATCCCAAACCATCGGTGTATGGTCTACGACCAACAGCTACAAGACAATAATCACCTTCAAAAATAACTTCTTGATCATTTTTATCAAGTGCTTTAACAGTAACAGTATTTCCTTTTCGTGCTACAAAATTAACTTTGAGGGAAGTTTGAATATCCATACCTTGTTTTTTTAAAACACGTTGAAGTTCTTTACAAACCTCACTATCCATGGCACCTCCAATTTTATCGGCATATTCTATAATTGTAACTTTGGATCCTATTCTATTATATACCGATCCCATTTCCAAGCCAATAATTCCTCCACCAATAACCAAAAGATGCTTTGGAATTTCATTCAATTTCAATGCTTCGGTAGAAGTAATAATTCGCTCTTTATCAATTGATATAAATGGCAAAGATGCCGGCTTAGAACCTGTAGCAATGATTATATTTTTTGATTCAATAGAAGAAGTTGTTCCATCATTTGCTTTGATAGAAAGCTTATTTTTTGTTTCAAATGAAGCCATTCCATGAATTACATCTATGTTGTTTTTTTTCATCAAAAAATCAATTCCTTTAACAGTCATATCTACAACGCCTGCCTTACGCTCCACCATTTTTTTGATATCCATACTCAAATGATCAAGCATAATTCCATGTTCATTAAACTCTTTCCTGGCTTTAAAATAATGTTCACTACTGTCCAACATGGCTTTTGAAGGAATACAACCTACGTTTAAGCATGTACCACCCAACGTATTATATTTTTCTATTAAAGCTGTTTTTAAACCTAATTGAGCACAACGAATGGCAGATACATATCCTCCAGGACCCGCTCCAATAATAGTTACATCATAATTTGACATTTGTAATAAATTTTATAAAGTTTAATAATTATCGTTCCAAAAGTTTTAGATTATCTATATATACTTCACCATTTGGTACATCATCTTTCAATAAAGAAAATGAAACATATCCTTTTGAAACATTTGCAAAACCAACCAAGCTAGAAAATCTCCAATAAACATGTTGCCAGCCATTATTTTTTTTCAAGAAATTATCCGCGAACAAATTTTTAATATTTCCATTTGCATCGGTGAATGATATAGAAGGCATCAACGCACCCGAAGGCATATAATAATCAAATTCTAAGTATATTTCCTTACCTGGATTCAAAACCAATTGAGTTACGTGAACAGATGTAATACTTGAATCACTTGTAGATTGATTATTTGCAATAATTTTAAGACTTCCTTTTCCATTTTTTGCAATAGAAGAAACCGTAGCATTTGAAAAATTTGAATTGTTCTCAAATTCTTCTATCAAAACCACACGAGTATCATCGAAATATGAAAAAGATGGCACAATTGTATCCACTCGAGTAGCTTTAAAATTATGTAACGTCAAATTTGTTCTTAAAAAGGGATATTGAATAAAATTATTGGATAAGTTATTAACCTTAACAAAAGGAGAAATAATCAAATTTTTATCGCCTTCTTGAAGGATAGGAATCAAAGAATTTAATTGCCAAATTCCCCTTGATTCAGAACCCACATCAATTTGAACGCCAAAAATATCTCTTGAAATCACCCCAAAGCGAGCATCTCCTATAACTTGCACAGAATCGATCCTTAAATAAGCTGGAATACCATTTAAAGCCAAGTCCTTAGTACAGGAACTGTACAAAAAAATGAAAAAGAATATGACAAAAGACTTAAAATAGATACCTATCATAATGATTTAAATATTATGATTCAATTGAATCCTCTTGTGCTTTGTCATGAATAATATCCGATGCACTTTCACTTGAAACATCTTCATTTTCTATAGCTACTTCTTCTACAAGACTATTATTCTCCAGAGGATTATCTTCATTGGAATATGAATCTTCTGGGGCTTCATCCTTGTCCCAAGGTCTTTTGCCAAACATTTCTATCAAATCGTCTTTTTGTAATACTTCTTTTTCTAAAAGCATTTTTGCCAAGCGTTCTAATTCATCTCTTTTTTCGGTCAACAAAGCAACAGCTCTTTGAAATTCGGTATCGGCTATACTTCTTATTTCCTCATCAATTAATTTTGCGGTATCATTTGAATAAGGTGTTTGATAAGAATTTTCTATCATTTTATGATAATTCACATGACCTACTTTATCACTCATACCATATGCAACTACCATTGCATAAATTCGTTGTGTAGTTTGTTCCAAATCACTATAAGCCCCTGTTGAAATTTTATTGAACACTAATTTTTCTGCCGCTCTTCCTCCCAAAGTCATACATATATCATCGAGCAATTCTTCTTTAGTATTAATATACTTTTCTCTAGGCTGATATTGCGCATATCCGAGTGCTGCTACTCCTCTGGGAACAATTGTAACTTTAACCAAAGGGTGTGCATGTTCCAAAAACCAGCCACAAATTGCATGTCCCGCTTCATGATACGCAATCACTTCTTTCTCTTCAGGTAAAATAATCTTGTTTTTCTTTTCAAGCCCTCCTATTACTCTATCTATGGCGGCAATAAAATCTTCCATCTCCACATTTTCTTTATTTTTTCTGGCGGCAATCAATGCAGCTTCATTACATACATTGGCTATATCGGCCCCAGCAAATCCAGGCGTTTGAGATGCTAATTTTCGAGTAGAAATATCATTATGAATTTTTATTTTTTTCAAATGCACTTTGAAAATTTGTTCTCTACCGTTCAAATCAGGTCTATCAATAGAAATTTGTCTATCAAAACGTCCAGGTCTCAACAATGCGTCATCCAAAACATCAGGTCTATTGGTAGCAGCAATAATAATAATACCACTATCTGTACCAAATCCATCCATTTCAACCAACAATTGATTTAGAGTATTTTCTCTTTCATCATTCCCCCCCATCATAGACTTGCCTCTAGCTCTTCCAATGGCATCAATCTCATCAATAAAAATAATACAAGGTGATTTTTCTCTTGCTTGTTTGAACAAATCACGAACTCTACTGGCTCCTACTCCTACAAACATTTCTACAAAATCTGAACCAGATAGAGAGAAAAAAGGGACTTTTGCCTCTCCAGCCATAGCTTTTGCAAGCAATGTCTTTCCTGTACCAGGAGGGCCTATCAATAAAGCTCCCTTTGGTATTTTACCACCTAAATTTGTGTATTTTTTGGGGTCTTTTAAAAAATCTACTATTTCCATTACCTCCTGCTTTGCCTCATCCAAGCCAGCTACTTGTTTGAATGTAATTTGATTTTCACCATTTTCATCAAAAAGAGTTGCTTTTGATTTTCCGATAGAAAAAATTCCTCCACCTGGAAAACCACCTCCGCCTCCACCGCTCATTTTTCGCATCATCAAATACCACAATCCTAAAAATAATACCGTAGTAAAAATAGTAGACCCTATACTCATCCAGCCATTTGATTCTACTTTGGGTACTATATTAATTTCTTCTAAAAGAAATTGTGCTCTCAATTTTGAAACATGCGATTCCAATGCAGCATTTGAATATATTCTAAAAAAATATATAGGCTGTGGTTCGCCCATTAATGTAGCTGGAATTTTGAGTTTTTTATACTCTTCATTTCCCAATGAATCTTTTTTGATAAAAACCAATGCTTTTTGTTCATTGATAGTTTCTAAATGATCGATTTGTCCTTTTTTGTAGAGCCTGTCAAATTGAATTCTGCTAATTTCACGACTATCCGCATCTTGAAAATAATTAGAAAAAAATGTAAATCCTATAATTAAAATCAATGCCAAATAAATCCAGATATAGCTAGGACCATCTTGTTTTGGCTTTTTACTATTTCTCTCTGAATTATCTTTTGAAGCTTTATTTTTTTCTTCTATTGCTTGTTGTTCTTCGTTGTTCATTTTAAAAATCTAAAAATCGTCTTATTAAATAATAATTTTAACTAAATACTTGCTTGTGTCCATCGGACCACAAATCCTCCAATTTGTAAAAATCTCTGGCCTCTTTATAGAAAATATGAACTATGATATCCACATAATCTACGATTACCCAAAGTGAATTTCGTTTCCCTTCAGTACGATATGGTTTTGTTCGCAATAATTCCTTTACATCTTTTTCAAGATTTCCAGCCATGGCATCTACTTGTGTAGTGCTATCTCCATGACATACAATCAAATAATCCACTATAGCATCTTCGTTTTGTCTTAAATCTATCGTTACTAATTCTTGTGCTTTCCTATCCGTCAATGAAGTTATGATTGTCTTCAATAAGGGATTCTCTTCTCCTGCTTTTTTCGTTGCCAAATGATTTCTTTTTAATATTTTTACAAAATTAATAATTATTTTTCTTTTGGATTCATTTTTTGACGTATCGTTTTTTTCTCAAACGCCCTTTTATATAGAATCATTGCATTCTACTAACGATTATATGAAAGAAATAGTTTCTAAGAATATTGTTAATGAAGGGTTTTCTGTGTTTTCAGATTTTCAATCTGGCGGAAGAGGTCAACTTCACAACGTATGGCATAGTGCTCCGTCCAAAAACATTTTATTTTCTTTTGTAGTTTATCCAAAGAAAATTTCTATTTCAGATATTTTTGTTTTAAACAAATGGATTTCGATTGCTATCGTTGAAGGCTTGCAAAAGATATTGCATCAGAATAATGTATCTGGCCAGCTCAATATAAAATGGCCTAATGATATTTTCCTAAA
>JBIPMU010000087.1:0-5754 GCA_044377205.1 Chitinophagales bacterium
TTGCTTCCTTCCAGATGGCTCTGTTACTCAACCAAAAGATCTTCTTTATAAAAAGAATTTGGCGATTCTTCGTGCACGATTTAGACCGGTAACCAATCTTAATATCGACATGATAGAGTCGGGATTAGCATTGTTCAAAAAAGACAATAATTTCAAGGATGAAGACATCTTAATGATGGGCGAAATTACACTCAACAACCTTGTATCTCAAGAAAATATCATTAATATTCAAGACTTTTTGGATAGAGCCGATATGCTCTGTTCTCTTGGCTATCCCGTATTGGTCTCAAATTTCTCCGAACACCATGAACTTACAAGTTTCTTGACACAATGTAAACCTAAAAAAATTGCAATTATTCTTGGTGTAATGAATTTATTACAAATACTTGATTCCACGCAATATGAAAATCCAATAAGTCAAATGTTGCTTCAATTTAGCAACCTTTTTTCTCAAAACGTAAAACTATATGCTTATCCGTATCGTCCAAATGGAGAAGAAACAATTTATAATTCAAGAACCGTAAAAATGCACAACAATGTGCGTTCATTATATGAATTTATGCTTGAGAATAACTTGATTTCCGATATTGAAAACTATAATGCAAGCAATCTCAATATACTTTCTACCGAAATTATTGACAAAATTCGCTGTAATGCGGAAGGATGGGAAAAAGATGTTCCTGCAGAAGTAGAACATTTAATCAAGGATAAATGTCTTTTTGATTTCCCGTGCGATATTGAATTAAAAAGAAAAAAAATTAATACGAAAATTTTTGAGATGAACCGTTCAGACACTATTCAAAAAATTAAAATTTAAAACAACAAATTACATTCAATTATATTTGCAAAAAACATTTTTAAGCCCCTTTAATATGAAAAAAATAATCCTAAACTTATTAATGACTTCAATAATCATGAACAATATGAGTGCACAGTCCACAAAAGATCCACTTGACGCAAAAGAATATACTCTCGCTAATGGACTCAAAGTTTTTATTTCAGTGAACAAAGTAGAGCCAAAAGTTCAAACACTAATAGCTGTAAAGGCAGGAAGCAAATTTGACCCTAAAGAAACCACAGGATTGGCGCATTACTTAGAACATTTGATGTTTAAAGGCACGCCAAATTTAGGAACCAATAATTGGGAAAAAGAACGTGTACTTTTGGATAAAATCGCGGATTTATACGAAAAACACAAAGCTGAAAAAGATCTCGCAAAGAAAAAAGAAATCTACAAAGAAATTGATAAAGCAAGTTTTGAAGCTTCGCAATATGCTATCCCAAATGAATATGACAAAATGGTAACGTCATTTGGCGCTCAAGGAACCAACGCTTATACCAGCAATGACCAAACCGTATATATCAATACCATTCCTAGTAATGAATTGGAAAAATGGATGAAGCTTGAAGCTGAACGATTCCAAAATTTAACTATGCGACTATTTCACACGGAGCTAGAAGCGGTATACGAAGAATACAATATTAGCCAAGACAATGATGGAAGATGGGCTTATGCCAATTTGATGAAAGGATTGTATCCAAATCATCCTTATGGCACTCAAACTACTATTGGAGAAGGAGAACATCTAAAGAACCCTTCTATGATCAATATTAGAAATTATTTTGAAAAATATTATGTACCCAATAATATAGCTATTTGTCTTTCTGGAGATATCAATCCTGAAAAAACATTAGAATTGGTTAATAAATATTTTGGAGGATGGAAAGGAAAAGCTATTGAACCTTTTGTAAAGCCTACATTGCCAGCAATAACAAGCCCTGTAAAGTTAGAAAATTTTGGCGCACAAGAAGAATTTGTATATGTGGGATTCCGAATTCCTGCGGCAAATGAAAAAGAGTCATTGAAAGCAAGAGTAATTGACCAAATTATGGCAAATGGAAGTGCAGGAATGATTGATATTAATTTGGTGCAAAAACAAAAAGTGTTGGAAGCCTATTCATTCCCACAATTATTGCATGACTATGGCATGTATGGCATGTATGGGAAACCAAAAGAAGGACAAAATTTGGACGAAGTTGTTACTTTATTGCTAGAGCAATTAAACAAATTCAAAAAAGGAGAGTTTGAAGATTGGATGATAGAAGCCGCTATCAATGATATAGAGCTAAAAACAACTAAAAAATACGAAAGCAACAATGGAAGAGCGAGTGCTTTTGTAGAAGCATTTACAAATAATATTGAATGGAAAGACTATGTAGCGCAAATCGCTACTATGCGTAGTTTTACAAAAAAAGAGCTTTTAGATTTTGCCAATCAATATTTCCTTGATAATAATTATGTAATTTCATACAAAAGAAAAGGGAAAGAAGATAGACCAAAGGTTGAAAAACCACAGATTACACCTGTAAAAATGAATCGTGACCAATCTTCAAAATTCTTTACAGAATTTGCAGCAATGAAAAGTGGACAAACTGAGCCATTATTTATTGATTTCAAAAAAGAAATTCAAACAAATGCATTGAGCAAAGATATTTCACTAAGCTACGTAAAAAATGTTGAAAATAATTTAGCTAAATTCTGTATTATCCTTCCAATGGGAACGGATAATGACAAAGAAATTTCTATTGTTTCAAAATATATGAATTATTTGGGAACGGCTACATTAAATCCCGAAGCCTTCCGAAAAGAATTATTCAAAAATGGTTTGGAAATTTCGGATATGGTACAACGCGATAAGACTATTATTACATTAAGTGGTCTTGAAAGCAATATGAAAAAAGGCGTTGAGCTTTTATACAATTTATTCAATAATTGTGTAGCGGACGAAGAAGCATTTATCAATATGAAAAAAGACATATTGAAAGAACGTGAAAATGCTAAAATTAATAAAGGTGCTATTTTTGGTGCGTTGGCTAATTATGCAAAATATGGCGAATCTAATCCATCAAACTATGTTTTGAGCAATGAAGAATTAGAAAAATTGACTTCTAAAAAAATCATAGATAAAATCCATGGATTATTGGGATTCAAACATGACTTATTTGTATATGCAATGGAATTGAATGCTATTAAATCTGGAATTCCATCCAGTGAACTAAAAGCAAAAAAATCTATAGTAACCTCAAACAATTCATTCAAATTGCAGCCAAGTGATAAGAATAAAGTATTTTTATACAACTATCCTACTATGGTTCAAGCACAAATCATGTTGACTGCAAAAAGTGAAAAATTCTCAAAAGAGTCGCTTCCATTTGCCTATACATACAATGATTATTATGGGAGTGGATTGAGTAGTATCGTATTCCAAGAATTGAGAGAACAAAAAGCATTGGCATACTCTGCTTATTCTGCATATCGTACACCTGCTAATAAAAATGAAGAGTTCTTTTTGCAAGCATTTATTGGGACACAAGCGGACAAAATGCCTGTGGCAGCAAGAGAATTCAAAAATCTTTTGGATAATATGAGCAGTGTGCCTATCCAGTTTGGCAATGCAAAAGAAAGTGCTTTGAAACAAATAGCATCTGATAGAATTGTTCGTGATAATATTTTCTGGCAATATCTGAGATACAAAGATTTAGGAATTGACTACGATGTAAGAAAAGACATTTTTAGTGCAATTCAAAATAAATCACTTGATCAATTTGGTTCAGAATTCAAAGCTAGAATTTCAGGTCGAACATTTAATACTATTTTAATGGGCGATAAAACGAAATTGAAATTGGACGAAATAAAAGATTTTGGAGAAATTACGGAACTTGATACAAAAAAATTATTTGGATTTTAATAAAAAATCTCAATATTTGCATAAAAATAAACAATAATCATTATGGATTCAGACTCGGTCAGTTACGGCAAACTTTTTATCACAATTTTTCTCGTTTTGTTAAACGGTTTTTTTGTGGCAGCAGAGTTTGCTATAGTTAAAGTTCGAAGTTCTCAAATAGAATCATTAGGAAAAAATTCCGTTGTCTCAAAAATAGCAATTGGTATTTTACAAAAGTTAGATGCCTATCTTGCAGCTACTCAGCTAGGGATTACATTAGCCTCCTTAGCATTAGGATGGGTAGGAGAAGAAGTAATGCACCATCTTATTAGTAGTTTTTTAATTCATTCAGGATTTTTTGAAGCAGAAACAGCAATATCTTTATCTCATAAGATTGCAATGCCTATAGGATTTTTTATCATTACGTTTCTTCATATTGTGTTGGGGGAATTGGTTCCGAAATCAATAGCTATTCGCAATCCATACAGAACTACTATGTTTATTGCGACTCCTCTCAAATTGTTCCGTACTTTTTTTCTCCCTTTGATTTGGTTGTTTAATGGCATAGCCAATGGAATCCTAAATTTAATGGGCATAAAAGTTCATGAAGAAGGCGATGTTCATAGCGAAGAGGAGTTGAAATTAATCATTAGCGAAAGTGCTGAAGGAGGCGCCATAGAAGATAGTGAAAGAGAATTAATCCAAAATGTATTTGAATTTGACAATAGACTAGTAAAACAAATTTTTATCCATAATAGTAAAGTTTCCGGAATTCCTATAGAAGCCAGTATGGACGAAGCTACAGACATTGTTCTGTCTGAAGGATATTCTCGCTACCCTATTTATAATGCTTCCTTGGATAATATAATTGGAATGGTGCATTCAAAAGATATTCTTAAAAGTAATATTCATAAGGAAGGCAAACGTATAAGTGACATAAAGCGCGACGTACTTTTTGTAAATGAAAATAAGAGAGTATTGGATTTATTACGTTCGTTTCAAAAAAATAAAACGGAATTTGGAGTCGTAGTAGATGAATTTGGCGCTACTATTGGAATTATTACTATGGAAGATATTTTGGAGGAATTGGTAGGTGAAATTCAAGATGAGCATGATAATGAGACCGCAATAGTAGAAGAAATCAAAAAAGGTACCTATAGAATTTATTCTCTCAATTCTTTGGATGATATCAATGAATTTATTCCTTACTCCATCCCAACGGATGAAAGCTATGAAACGCTTTCGGGCTATATTGCTACATTGAGCGAAGATTTGCCTCAGAAAGATGATGTTTTTGAAAATGAACATTATATCATTCGTATTTTGACTATGAATAGAAAAAGTCCAGAGGTAGTAGAATTGGAATTGAAGAAAAAATAAGAAAAATCTCATGCCGTATCACATTGGCTGATATTAAAGATATCTTCCTATCCTAAAACGAAACATCTTATTTTGAATTAAATGGCTTAATTTTGTGATTAGTTTTTTAAACGTAGATGCTATGAAAAAAAATATCCTTGGCGAGTATAGGCTTATCAAGTTCGTCATTGCTATTTTCACAATATTGCTTCTTGGTGTTTCTTTAACTTCGTATACCAAGACAAATAAACCTACTACCAATATAATTGAAGAAGGTAAAGCTAGCTACTATGGCGTTAAATTTATTGGAAAAAAAACAGCCTCGGGAGAAATTTTTACTAAATATATTTATACCTGTGCTCATAGAACTCTTCCTTTTGGTACGCTTTTAAAAGTTACCAATGTAAAAAATGGTGAAGCCGTTATTGTAAAAGTAAATGACCGCGGTCCTTTCATAAAAGGGAGAGTTTTGGACCTTTCTATTAAAGCTGCGAAAGATTTGAAAATCACACAAATGGGAGTTGCAAGGGTTTCTGTAGAAATGATTGACCAAAAATATTCTGAAGTAGGCAATGTTCAAGATATGGAAAAAATAGCAATAGAAGACCGATATGCTTATATCATCAAAGGCAATAAAATCTTACTAGATTTGCTTTACCAAAAAATA
>JBIPMU010000088.1:0-5698 GCA_044377205.1 Chitinophagales bacterium
CAAAAGACTTATCTTTTAGCTCTTGTTGAATTTTAGATTTTATTTCCTCAAAACTTGGTTTTATAAATTGAATTTGACTCACAATTACTAGGTTTTTTGCAAATATAATTACTCTTTTTTAAATTGTTTGTGTAATTTTTTTGATTACACAAGTTAAACTTTTATAAAAAATTATTTATTTTTTTTTTATCCTATATCTTTGCAAAAAATCAAATTTTTATAGTTTATAATGTATAGAACAAAAATTACAGGTGTAGGAGGTTATGTTCCTGATTATATATTGACAAATGATGAGTTGTCTACAATGGTAGATACAAATGATGAATGGATAACCGTACGAACAGGTATAAAAGAGCGTAGAATTTTGAAAGAAGGTGGAACCTCAATAATGGTTATAAAAGCTATAGAAAATTTATTAGAAAAAACAAATACAAAACCCGAAGAAATAGACTTATTGATAATTGCTACTGTTACACCGGATTGGACTGTTCCTTCTACAGCAAATATTGTGGCACATAAAATGGGTATGACCAATGCTTGGGGATATGATTTTCAGGCAGCATGTAGTGGTTATATTTATGGTCTTGAAATGGCATCTAGTATGATTTCAAGCGGAAAGTATAAAAAAGTAATTCTTGTAGGTGCCGATAAAATGTCGAGTATTCTTAATTATCAAGATAGGAATACCTGTATTTTGTTTGGAGATGGCGCAGGTGCTTTAATGTTGGAGCCTACCGAAGAAAAAGAGTTTGGGATTATTGATTCAAAGTGTTATAGCGATGGAAGTGGCGCAGAATTTCTCAATGTTAAAAGAGGACGTGCAGAGTATCCTTTGACACAAGAAACAATAGATTTGAATGAGCAATATGTATTTCAAGATGGAAAAAAAGTATTTGTAAGAGCCGTAAAAGGTATGGCAGATGTAGTAGAAGAAGTAATGGTTCGAAATAATATTACTTCTGATAATTTACATTGGTTAGTCCCTCATCAAGCCAACAAACGTATAATTGATGCCACGGCAGATAGAGCAGGATTAAGTGAAGAAAAAGTAATGCTCAATATTCAGAATTATGGAAATACTACCAATGCTACAATTCCTCTTTGTTTGTGGGATTATGAAAAGAAATTGAAGAAAGGTGACAACTTGATACTTTGTTCATTTGGAGCAGGATATACGTGGGGTGCAGTTTATGTAAAATGGGGAATTTAAATTTAATTAATTTGAAAAAACTAATTTTTTTGTTTTTATTCCCAATTTTCTTACACGCACAAAAAAGTAATAAAGTTTCTGTAAAAAAGCAGACAATTTTATTTTACATTACGCAAACAAATGATTGGTGTGGCGGAATGCGTCCTTCAGATGATATGGTTAAAGACCTCATTTCTCCAAAGTCTCTATCTAATAAATGGATTTTTATCAAAAAAAAATTAATAGGAAAATTGCTTATCGATTTACCTGTAATTGATTCCTTTGAGTCCAATGAAAATGGCGAGATAAAATGTTCATTATCATATGGTAATTATCAGGTTGTAGAAGCTTGGAATAAAGATAGAAATGTATATGAAAGTACTTTGGAAAAATATAGATTTCCTTCAGATATAACTGATACAATTGATAAGAAATGCTTTGATAAGGTTTTTAATCAGCCGTATTACCAATTCAAAGTTTCTAAGCTGTCAAAATCGAAACAAATTCATAAGTTGAATTTTCATAAAACCTGCAATTATTCAGGGTCTATATGTGTTCGATACAAAGGACCTTATCCAAATTAAAAAAAAAGTTTATATTTGCACTTCCAAAATTGAATAATTAATAAAAAAATAATATGGCAAGTACTTCCGAAATAAGAAAAGGATTGTGTATCGTTCAAAATGGTGATTTGTGGGTGGTCGTTGAGTTTCTTCACGTTAAACCAGGTAAAGGTTCTGCATTTGTAAGAACTAAAATGAAAAATATCAAAAATGGTAAAGTAGTAGAACAAAACATTCCTGCAGGACACAATATTGAAACAGCAAGAGTAGAAAGAAGAAAATTCCAATATTTATATAATGATGAAACAGGTTATCATTTCATGAATAACGAGTCTTTTGAACAAGTATCAATTGACAAAGATATGATTTCATATCCACAATTATTGAAAGAAGGACAAGATGTAGAAATGCTACTACACGCAGAAACTGAAGCTACACTTACAGTAGATTTGCCATCAAGTGTTACTTTGAAAGTAACCTATGCAGAACCAGCAGTAGCGGGAAATACAGCTACAAATGCTACTAAATCGGCTACATTAGAAACAGGCGCTACTATTCAGGTGCCCTTGTTTGTAAATGAAAATGACTTTGTAAAAATAAATACAGAAACTTGTTCTTACATGGAGCGAGTAAAACAATAATCATAATTAAATAAACTAAAAAACTATTGATATGACATTTAAAGAAATACAAGAACTTATTAGAATTTTTAGCAAATCGGGTATTGGAGAGTTGAATATTGAGCAAGATGCGTTTAAAATTAAAATGAAAAGTATTGAGGGGTGTGTAAAAGTAGCACCAGCTTCTTATTCACCTACTTTTTCTTCGGCCCCAATTATGCAAACTCCAGCTCCAATAGCTCAAGCAACTTTGACAGATTCAAAAGATGAAAAAGGTGAAGCAAAGTCAGAGACTTCTTCTACACAAATTACAATTAAAGCACCAATGATTGGTACTTTTTATCGTTCAAGTGGACCGGATAAAGAACCATTCGTAAAAGTGGGTGATAAAATTGATGCTGGATCTCCAATTTGTATCATTGAAGCAATGAAATTGTTTAATGAAATAGAAAGTGAAGTATCTGGAACTGTTGTAAAAGTTTTGGTAAATGATGCTACTCCAGTAGAGTACGATCAACCATTATTTATAATAGAGCCTTAACACATTATTTTTTTGTTGATGGATTTTGGAACTTTCATTATTTCCAAGATTCTTTTTGATAACTTTTTAAGTAAATAAAATGTTTAAAAAAATATTAATTGCCAATAGAGGAGAGATAGCTTTGCGTGTTATAAGAACCGCTCGTGAAATGGGTATCAAAACCGTTGCGGTTTATTCTAGTGCCGATAAAGACAGTCTTCACGTAAAATTTGCAGATGAAGCAGTATGTATTGGACCTCCCGAAAGTAGCAAATCGTATTTGAATATTCCCAATATCATTTCGGCTATTGAACTTACAGGTGCCGATGCCGTTCATCCAGGATATGGATTTTTGGCAGAAAATAGCAAATTTGCAGAAATATGTGCACAATATAAAGTAAAATTTATAGGCCCCACACCCGAGCAAATGAATTTGATGGGCGATAAAATCACAGCAAAAGAAACTATGATTAAAGCAGGAGTTCCTGTTGTGCCAGGTTCTGATGGATTGATTGAAAATCTTGAACAAGGAAAAGAAGTTGCTAAAGGTGTAGGTTATCCAGTAATTATAAAAGCTACTGCAGGTGGAGGTGGAAAAGGAATGCGTGTTGTATGGAATGAAGAAGAATTTGAAAAAAACTTCGATAACGCTTCGATGGAAGCACTTGCTGCTTTTGGAAATGGTGGATGTTATATTGAAAAATTCGTAGAAGAGCCTAGACATATAGAAATTCAAGTAGCCGGTGACCAATATGGCAATGTAACACATTTGTCAGAAAGAGATTGTTCTATTCAACGTCGTCATCAAAAATTAGTCGAAGAATGTCCTTCGCCATTCTTAGATGCGGAATTGAGGAAAAAAATGGGAGATGCTGCCAAAAAAGCAGCAGCTTTTATAAAGTATGAAGGTATGGGAACAATAGAATTTTTGGTAGACAAATACAAAAATTTCTATTTTATGGAAATGAATACGCGTATTCAAGTAGAACATACCGTAACCGAAGAAGTAATGGATTATGATTTAATCCAAGAACAAATTTTAATTGCAGCGGGTCAAAAAATAACTAAATTTGAATATTTTCCACCAGAAAGAGGCGTTCATGCAATAGAATGTAGAATCAATGCTGAAAATGTATTGAAAGATTTTGCACCTAATCCCGGAAAAATTAACGCATTTCATACACCAAAAGGATTTGGCGTTCGTGTAGATACCCTTGCTTATGCTGGTTATACGGTTCAGCCTTATTATGATAGTATGATTGCAAAATTGATTTGTAGAAGTCACTCAAGAGAATTGGCGATTGCTAAAATGCAACGTGCACTTGAGGAGTTTGTAGTTGAAGGAATCAATACAACTATTCCTTTCCATAAAGCTTTGATGAAGAATGAAGATTTTAGAGCTGGAAATTTTGATACCAGCTTCCTTACAAAATGGGACTACCTTGAAGAAGTAAAAAAACACATGTAATCTATTTAGCCTCAACAATTTGTTGAGGCTTTTTTTATAAAACAAATTTATATGAATCATAAAATATTAATTAAAAACGCTACATTAGTAAATGAAGGAAAATCCTTTATTTCTGATATTCTAATCCAAAATCAACGAATTGAGAAAATAGCTCAAAATATTCAGGTAGATGGAAATTGTGAAGAAATAAACGCCGAAGGATTAATAGCTATGCCGGGAGTGATAGACGATCAAGTTCATTTTCGTGAGCCAGGTTTGACACACAAAGCGGATATCGCCAGTGAAAGTGCTGCGGCTATTTTGGGCGGAACTACCAGTTTTATGGAAATGCCAAATACCAACCCCGCGGCATTTACGATTGATTTGTTGGAACAAAAATATCAAAGAGCGGCCGATTCGTCTTTTGCTAATTACTCCTTTTTTATGGGAGCATCTAATGATAATATTGATGAAATACGAAAAGTAGACGCCTCTAAAATTTGCGGACTCAAAATTTTTATGGGCAGTAGCACGGGAAATTTATTGGTAGATAATGAACAAACATTAGATACTATTTTTAAAGAAACACCTTTGTTGATTGCTACACACTGTGAGGAAGAAGCAATTATTAGAGCCAATAAGGAACTATATAAAGATGCAAATACACCCAGTATGCATCCCGTTATCCGAAATCGAGAGGCTTGTATAGCTTCAAGCGAAAAAGCGATAACTATAGCTAAAAAATATAATACCCGTTTGCATATTTTGCACATCAGTACAGCAGAAGAAGTTTTGCTGTTTGAACATAATGTGCCATTAGAAAAAAAACGAATTACTGCCGAAGCTTGTGTGCATCATTTGTGGTTTCAAGATACGGATTACGCTACTTTGGGTAATCAAATTATATGTAATCCTGCAATAAAAAAATCATCGGATAGAGAGGCAGTATGGAAAGGATTGCTCGAAAATTATATCGATATTATAGCTACAGACCATGCCCCACATACATGGGAAGAAAAATCACAAGTATATCCTGCTTGTCCATCTGGAGTGCCTTTGGTCCAGCATTCTTTGTTGATGATGCTAGAAAAAGTAAATTTAGGCGTATTTTCATTAGAAAAAATGGTAGAGAAAATGTGTCATGCTCCAGCGGTTTGTTTCAAATTAGAGGAGAGAGGATTTTTGCGAGAAGGCTATATGGCTGATATTGTACTGGTAAATCCATCCCAATCTACGCTAGTAAATAAAGATAATATTGCGTATAAATGCAATTGGAGTCCTTTTGAAGGTAAAACGTTTTCGCATACAGTGGATTATACCATTTTGAATGGACAAATAGCTCAGAAATATGGAGTATTA
>JBIPMU010000089.1:0-5685 GCA_044377205.1 Chitinophagales bacterium
ACATTCCCTTTAAAAATAATAACCAAGTCTTCATTTGGAAACGAAGAGTGGGAAGCTGTAAAAATTGATGTTAAAACGTTGTCGACTGGGGATTTTGAGTTTTAATACTTGTGTTTTTTAAGTGAAATATGTTTATAAATACAGAAATTAATAATAAAATGCCCCCCAGCCCTATAGCTCCATATGATTTAAAAATTGATTTGAGCTCATTTCCTACAAAAATATCCGATGTAAACGTCATTAAGAGCGTGCTTAGCATAAAAAATCCAAAAGCAATTTTAGAGTACCTTTTTTCTTCCCAGACCCAATAATACCAAAGTGCATATAACGCAATAGCACTGAAAAAAGAATAATGCTGCTGGTGAGGTAATAACATTGTAGCAGAAAAAACGGTTAGCGAAAATAAAACTTCATTTTTATATGTAAGGATGTTTGATTTTATATAAATAAGATATACCGACACCAACCAAAAAAACATAAATAGCAAAATTAAAAGAAACGTTTGTGTGTGATTTAACACATTTCCAAAATAATCATTATAGTTTGAAACCAACGAGGGGATACTTTGTGTGGCTCTATCAAACAACTGATATGTAAAGCCCTCCTGAAAAGGATTAATTGTTTTCCAACAGTCCATAAACTGTATGTTGAGATAAGATGTTGGGAAAAACAAATAAGGAAGGACTGTATAAGTCATGGTAAAAAATAGGGTCCAAAGTATAGCGCTGTACTTTCTTGTAATTAAAAAGTAAAAACACATAAGAACGGGCAATATTTTTATGGATACACCTAATGCAATTAATGCGCTAGAGGTCTTAATTTTTTCTTTATATTCTATTTGATAATATGCTTCCGCCATTAAATATACCCAAAAAATAGTTACCTGCGCCATATCATAATTATGTAATACAAACCTCAAGGAAAGCAAAAATATAATTAGAGCAGCCTTATGTTTACTTTCAAAATTAAAAATACGAGAAAGAATACTCAAAATTCTATTAATAAAAATAATATTAAGAATCATCCACAAAAAAACAATGTTTTTTATGGAGAAAACATAAAGAAATGGAATTAATATCATAGCAAAAAAAGGAGTATAAGCATAAGGCATAGCAAATCCTTTTCCGGTATTAAAATAAACAAAATAAAGATTGGAATTTTGCTTCATGGCTTCTGCCGCTCCTAAAAATATTCTAAAATCTTCAGAACCCGCATTAAAAAGGCCTTCTTTAATTGCATATAATATTAAAAAAGTGCTTATAACAATTGTACTCCAATGTTTTTTTATCCAATTAACAAAATGGTTCATTTTTTATTTTTTTTCTTCCTTAATAAAATTTCAGTAAACATATAAAAGAGGTTCGTTTTATACTTTGTCAATTTTATTCTGAATTAACTTACAATTATGATCTTCTTCCTCATTATAAAATTTAGTCGGAAGGCTATTTTTCTAACTCATTTTGACGACTCTTTTGAATAAAAACCATTTTACTAAAAGGCTTTTGGTCACACCATTATATGGACGCAATAATTACATGTTTCTTCTGTATTGTCCTCCCACTTCATAGAGTGCTGCTGTTATTTGACCTAGCGAACAGTATTTTCCTGCTTCCATTAGTCCGTAAAATAGGTTTTCATTTTTAAGTGATGCCATCTTTAGATTTTGGAGCGCTTGGCTTTGTTGTTCACCAAAATTATAATGAAGTCCAAATAGAGTTTGTATTTGATTTTCTTTTTCTTGTGTTGTAGCTCGGATTACTTCACTTGGAATAATTGTAGGGGAGCCCTTGCTGTTTAAAAAAGTGTTGACACCTATAATAGGGTACTCTCCTGTATGTTTAAGCATTTCATAATGCATGCTTTCTTCTTGAATTTTACCTCGCTGATACATGGTTTCCATAGCCCCAAGAACCCCTCCACGTTCTGTTATTTTGTCGAATTCTATCATAATGGCTTCTTCTACAAGATCTGTCAACTCTTCAATAATGAAAGCGCCTTGAATGGGGTTTTGGTTTTTCGCTAATCCCAGCTCATGATTAATAATCATTTGAATAGCCATAGCTCTTCGAACCGATTCTTCTGTGGGTGTTGTAATGGCTTCATCATAAGCATTTGTGTGAAGCGAATTACAATTATCATAAATAGCGTAAAGCGCTTGAAGCGTAGTTCGAATATCATTAAAATCTATTTCCTGTGCATGAAGACTTCGTCCACTTGTTTGTATGTGATATTTCAGCATTTGACTTCGCTCATTAGCTCCATACATAATTTTTAGTGCTTTTGCCCATATTTTTCTTGCTACACGACCTATTACAGAATATTCTGGATCCACGCCATTAGAAAAGAAAAAGGAGAAATTGGGGGCAAAGTCATCAATATTCATACCCCTAGACTTATAATATTCTAAAAACGTAAATCCATTAGAAAGGGTAAATGCAAGCTGACTGATAGGGTTGGCTCCCGCTTCGGCGATATGATATCCCGAAATAGATACGGAATAAAAATTTCTAATCTTATTATGAATAAAATATTCTTGTACGTCTCCCATAAGTTTTAGGGCAAAATCCGTTGAAAAAATACAAGTATTTTGAGCCTGATCCTCTTTAAGAATATCGGCCTGAACAGTACCGCGCACCTTGCTAATTGCTTCTGCTTTGATCGTTTCATATACTTCTTTTGACAACACTTGATCACCCGTTACACCAAGGAGCATGAGTCCAAGACCATTGTTTCCCTCAGGTAATCCACTATCGTTGTATGGCACATAGGTTGGGCGGCTTTTCCCTTTATAAATTGCCGCTATTCTCGTTTCCACCTCGGACTCTAGTCCTTTAGCTTTGATATATTTCTCACACTGCTGATCTATAGCGGTGTTCATAAAAAAAGCAACCAACATGGGTGCTGGTCCGTTTATTGTCATACTAACAGATACATTGGGTTCGCACAAATCAAATCCACTATATAACTTTTTCATATCGTCTAAACAACAAATAGATACGCCGGAATTACCTATTTTTCCATAAATATCAGGTCTTTTTCCTGGATCTTCACCATAAAGCGTTACACTATCAAAAGCCGTAGACAACCTTTTGGCTGGCATGCCTAACGAGACATAATGAAAGCGCTTATTGGTTCTTTCTGGACTTCCCTCTCCAGCAAACATTCGAGTTGGGTCTTCGTTTTCTCTTTTAAAAGGATAGACTCCCGCCGTAAAAGGAAATTCTCCGGGTACATTTTCTTGAAGATTCCATTTAAGTATGTCTCCCCACGCTTCATATTTTGGTAATGCAATTTTTGGTATATTTAGATTTGATAAGCTTTTGCTATGAGTGGCAATCTTTATTTCTTTGTCTCGAACTTTAAATACATAAAACTCGTCTGCGTATTTTCTAATTTTATCTTTCCAGTTTTCTATAATTCTACGATTATCTGGAATCAGGCTTTCTTCTAGATTCTTATATAATTTTTCTATCGCGTCGGCGGCAACTTTATCTCCCACCTGATCAGCTTCATTTTTTGCTAACATAAGCCCGTATAATCTTTGTGCAATTTGACTCTGATTATTAGCTTCTTGATTATATTTTCGTATAGTGTCTGATATTTCACTCAAATATCGGTTTCTGTGTGGCGGAATGATATAAATTTTCTCACTTTGTTCTAATATTTCCAAGTTTTTTATTGGAAATAACTCTGTTGACGCATTTGACATATCTTTTGTATATTTTGCTGATTTTATTAATATATAAGCCTTGTGTTTGTTAGACGTTTTGGTACTTCTCTTTATATCTTTTTGAAATTGTTCTCATTAAATTTATAAATAATAAGTTCGTGCCCGGATCGTTGAACTGTGAAGCAATTGTGCCATATACAGGCATCGTTTCAGGGTCTACATCCCACAAATTATGATTTCTTTGAAATGTTTTCTTAACATCTCGGATCGCGTCTTGAGCGCCACGTTTATCAAACTTATTTATAGCAACTATGTCTGCAAAATCAAGCATATCGATTTTTTCTAACTGAGAGGCAGCTCCAAATTCTGGCGTCATTATATACATTGCTACATCACTATGATCCACAATTTCAGTATCGCTTTGCCCAATACCAGATGTTTCAAGAATTATCAAATCAAAACTAGCCATTTTTAAAATTTCTACTGCTTCATTGACATACTTTGACAAAGCAAGATTGCTTTGTCTTGTCGCAAGGCTTCTCATAAAAACCCTTGGGTCATTAATAGAATTCATTCGAATACGATCACCGAGCAAAGCACCACCCGTTTTTCGTTTAGATGGGTCTACAGATAAAATAGCAATCCGCTTATCTTTATATTCAAATAAAAAACGACGCACAATTTCGTCAATCATAGAAGACTTGCCCGCTCCCCCTGTTCCTGTAATTCCTAGAACAGGTGTAGGTGTTTTCTTTTTTTCAGGAAAAAATTTTCTCAAATCATTGTCTAAATAATCTGGAAAATTTTCTGCCGTAGATATTAATTTGGCAAGAAGTTTAGAATCACACAACTCAAATGCTTTATGAAAATCGTTTTTATCTTTATATGCCTTATAGCTCTCTGTGGTTCCTGTTGGAAAATCACATTTAGAAACCAAATCATTAATCATACCGTCCAAGCCCATGGCTCTTCCATCATCAGGCGAATAAATACGACAAATACCGTAAGAATGCAATTCCTCTATTTCGGCAGGCAAAATTGTTCCACCGCCTCCTCCAAAAATTTTGATATGACCACTTCCATTTTCATTGAGTAAATCGAACATATATTTGAAAAACTCAATGTGACCTCCCTGATAGCTTGTAATAGCTATCGCATTGGCATCTTCTTGTATGGCGGTATTGACGATTTCAGCAACTGAACGATTATGTCCCAAATGAACCACTTCTACACCTCTTTGCTGAATGATTCGACGCATTATATTAATAGCAGCATCATGGCCATCAAAAAGAGATGCAGCTGTAACAATTTTAATTTTATTTTTAGGAACATAATTAAAATGTTCAATGGCTTGGTGTAGAGATTGCATGACGCTCATTTTATTTTTGGTGCAAATTTAAAGAAAAATAGATAAACGAGAAAGACGAGTTTTTATAAAACAAAAACAATCGTTAAAATTAATATAAATTGTTGGTTTTAAACGATTTATAATATTATCGGCCAACATATACCATTAAAATTGCAATATCGCTTGGGTTGATGCCACTTATTCTTTTTGCCTGTCCTAATGTCTTTGGTTTTATTTTTTTTAGCTTTTCTTTTGCTTCGGTTGATAAGCTTGAAATTTTTGTATAATCAAATTTGTCTGGTATCATTAAGTCTTCTAAATTCTTAGATTTCTTTGCTACATCATTTTCTTTATCAATATAACCTTTATACTTGTGCTCAATTTCGGCACTGATAAGAGCAGACAAAGTAAATTCTTCAAAAAATGCTCTTAATTTATCAATTTTAATAATTTTTTCTATTGAAATTTCTGGACGCGTAAGAATGTTTCCAAGAGGCATTTGTTGTTTTAAACTTGTTGTTCCCAATTCATCAAACAAATCATTTACATCGCTGGGGGTAACTTTAATGGTTTTAAAAAGTTCTAATATTCTATGTACTTCTTCTTTTCTAGATTTCATTCGAAGAATTCTATCTTCTTTTGCTAATCCTATTTTTTCTCCTATTGG
>JBIPMU010000090.1:0-5594 GCA_044377205.1 Chitinophagales bacterium
TACGATTTGTTTTCCCAATTCTGAAGATTCAGGATCTTTCAAATAGATATGATGATTTAATTTAAAAGACAAATTAAAATTCATAATGTAAAATTTGTGCAAATATAAAAAAAATATTAAGATATATAGTAAAACTATTTTTTAATTAAAAAATATTTATATTAATAATAGTATTACTATTACTTTTGTTTAAAAAAGTATTTGTATATTTGCGCTGAAATTTGAAAATTATGCAAAAATCTGTAATTAGTAAATTATTAGCATTGCTTCATCTGGAAAGAGATGAAATAAATGCAATCTATTTTTATGCCATATTGAGTGGATTGATTCAATTGAGTGTACCACTAGGTATCCAATCAATTATAGGTTTTGTGATGGGTGCTCAAATGGTTACATCAATATATGTTTTGATACTTTTAGTGGTAATAGGCGTTTTTTTGGTGGGCATGTGTCAAATTAATCAAATGAAAATTATCGAAAAAATTCAACAACGAATTTATACAAGGTATGCATTTCAATTTTCAGAAGTTATTCCAAAATTTGATATTTTGAAATCAGATAGTGTGTATTTACCCGAACATGTCAATAAGTTTTTTGATGTTCTAAATGTACAAAAAGGTGTTTCCAAAATATTGTTAGATATACCTTTGGCAAGTATTCAAATTATTTTGGGAATAATATTGTTGGCTTTATATCATCCCATATTTATATTTTTTGGTTTCATGTTTTTAGGTATTTTAATATTTATTTTAAAGTACACAAGCAGCAGAGGGATTCATACAAGTATGATTGAGAGTAAATATAAATATGATACGGTTTCTTGGCTTCAAGATATGGCCCGTATTATTAAATCATTTAAATTTAGTCAAGGGTCAAATCTTAATTTGCGTAAAACTGATTATAACGTATTAGGCTATTTAAAAGCAAGGACGGAACATTTTGGCGTTTTATTAATTCAATATAGAACCTTGGTTGCTTTTAAAGTAATTATTTCCCTAGCCATGTTGGGTATAGGTACTTATTTATTAGTAAATCAATTGCTCAATATTGGTGAATTTATTGCAGCTGAAATTGTTATCTTAATGCTTATTGGCGCTACTGAAAAATTAATTGGAAATTTGGAAAATATATATGATGTAATTACGGGGTTAGAAAAATTACATTCTGTATTGGAAACACCAATAGAAAAAGAAGGATCTATTCAATTGCCCGAAGATACGGATGGCATTAAAATAGATTTTGTGAACTTTGGCATGAAATATCATGAACAAGATACACTTTTTGAGGACGCTAACTTTTCTATTCCAAAAAATAAATTGATTGGAATAATAGGAAAAGAAGGTACAGGGAAGACAAGTCTATTGAAAATTCTAAGCGCTGGATATTCTCAGTATAATGGAACAATTTTAATAAATCAAATCCCACTTATAAATTATAATTTAGAAAGTTATAGAAAAAAAGTAGGAATATACATATATCCAATGGAAATATTCAAAGGAACATTACTTGAGAATATTTCATTGCATAGAAGTGGTATAGAAGAGCAAGATGTTTTAAAATTGATAAAGGAAATTGGTTTTGACGAATTTATGATTCAATTCCCAGATAGCTTTGATACAAAAATAGATGCAAGTGGTAAAAAATTAGCAACTAATATTACCAAAAAAATATTACTGTTGAGAGCATTGGTCAATCAACCAAACTTATTACTTCTAGATGAGCCATTTGCCGGATTATCTGAATATGTAAAAGAAAAATTAAATAATTATTTCAACAAAATTAAATCTCATACAACAATCATTATTGCCTCAAATGATAAGATGGTATTAAAAAATTGTGATGAGTTAATCAATATTTCTAATCATAAAATTGAAATAAAATAGTATGAAGTCTAGAGAAAAATATACTGCTTTCAACGCATGGGATAATATTTATAGAGCTCATAAAAAAAGTAATATTAAAAATTGGTTTATTGGAATTTTTATTTCATTATTTATAATTTTACTTTTGCCCTGGACACAAAATATTCAATCTAAAGGTAAAATCACAACTCTTTGGCAAGAACAAAGACCGCAAGAAATTAATTCACCTATTGCAGGAAAGATTTCAAAATGGTGGGTAAAAGAAGGCGATTTTGTCAAAAAAGGCGATACAATTCTTCAGATATCTGAAATCAAGGCTGAATACCTCGATCCTAATTTGATTGGAAGAACTCAAGAGCAAATTATGGCAAAGAAAAATTCTATTCAATTTTATGAATCTAAAGTATCAGCTACCGAAAAGCAGATAGGCGCTTTATCCAATGCCAAAAAATTTAAAATTGAGCAATTGAGAAACAAATGGCGTCAAATTGAAAATAAATTAGAAGGCGAAAGAGCCGAGTTATTAGCGGCGCAAAATGAACTTTCTTTAGCAAAAGACCAGTATGAGCGTCAAGAGAAAATGTTTAAAGAAGGTTTGGTGTCCAAAACACAATTGCAATTAAGAAGTGTATCATATCAAAATAGTTTGGCAAAGAAAATTTCTTTTGAAAATAAGTTGAATCAAACACAACAAGATTTTACAAATGCAAAAATAGAATTTAATAGCATTGAACAAGAGTATGCCGAGAAAATGAATAAAGCAGAAAGTGATAAGTTTCAAAGTCTCAGTATTATAGAAACCAGCAAAGGCGATGTGTCTAAATTGGAGAATCAAGTTTCGAGTTATATTATCCGAAATGGTATGTATATTCTTCTTGCTCCACAAGATGGACAAATCGTACAAGCGAAAAAGGCCGGTATTGGAGAAATAATAAAGGAAGCAGAAAATATTGCTACGATAGTGCCTAATGTAGCGAATTATGCAGTAGAAATGTATGTAAGACCCGTGGATTTACCTTTGATTAATATTGGACAAAAAGTTCGTTTTCAATTTGATGGATTTCCTGCAATTGTATTTAGTGGATGGCCCAATACAAGTTATGGTACATTTGGCGGAGAAATTAGAGCTGTAGAAAGTAATATTAGTGATAATGGTTATTTTCGTATTTTAGTTACAGAAGATATAAAAGATAAAAAATGGCCAAAAGAACTCAGAATTGGTAGTGGTGCTCAGGGAATCGCATTATTAAATGATGTACCTATTTGGTACGAATTATGGCGAAATATTAATGGTTTTCCTCCAGATTATTATAAAATTGTGAAAAATGAGAAGAAAAAATAAGCTTTTGATTTTTGGATTTGCTTTTGTCCTATTCAATTTCACTTTTGGATTTCATTCAGATAGTACAAATTTTCATACCTTAAGTGCTGAGGAGCTTTTGAAAATAGTAAAAACTTATCATCCAGTGGCAAGTCTTACACAGCTAGATGTAGATATTAGAAAAGCCCAAATTATGTCGGCTCGTGGTGCTTTTGATCCCATTTTGAGCTATCAAATGGGCGAGAAAGTATTTGATAATAAAGAATATTACAATTATTCCAGCCCTATGGTAATGATTCCAACTTGGTTTGGTGTAGAATTTCAAGCGGGTATCGATAATTTGAGTGGCAATAATACAGATCCTACAGAAACTTTTGGACAAAGTCATTTTGTAGGAATTAGTGTACCTCTAGGAAAAAATCTTTTAATGGACAAACGTCGTGCCGCGCTAAAACAAGCTAAGATTTTGAGCGAAATGGCCTTTGTAGAACAGCAAAACGAAATTAACAATTTGCTCATGGAAGCCATGGAGTCTTATTGGAATTGGGTAAAACAATACGAAATATATCAGATCATTAAACAAAATGTAGCGGTAAATAATGCGCGTTTTGAATTGATTAAAAAAGGATTCCAAAATGGTGAAAGACCTGCTATCGATACCATTGAAGCACTCACACAGCTCCAAACTTTTATGAATTTGGAAATTCAACAAAAAATGATGTTTCAGAATGCTACGCTTATGCTTTCTGTGTATCTTTGGTCGCAAAACCAAACGCCATATAATTTGCCAGCACATGTTGTGCCTCAAAAAGGCTGGGAAGCTGAGTCCAGAATTAAAAAAGCGAATGTAGCCTTATCGCCGCTATTGGATGCTGGTTTGGTATCGCATCCTGAATTGATGATATACGAAAAAAAATACGATTTTTTGAAGGTAGAACGAAAACTAAAATTCCAAGAATTGCTACCAAAAGTTGATCTAAACTACGATCTAATAGGCAAAAACGATCGATTCGCAAATACTCTCAATAATGCCAACTGGATGGAAAACAACTATCGATTTGGACTTAAATTAGATGTTCCGCTTCGATTTTCATTGGGTAGAGGAGAGTATCAGCAAGCCAATCTGAAACTCAATGCCGTAGCAATCAATAAAAATCAAAAAGCCTGGCAAATAGAAACCAAAATTAAAAGCTATTTCAATGAATATATTGCATTGCAGAACATGATAGCTATTCAATCCCAAAACACATCAAATTTTAAAATGCTTGTTAATGCTGAAGAAAAACGACTCGAAATTGGTGAAAGTTCTATCTTTTTAATTAATCAACGCGAAAGCAAATGGCTCGAAAGTCAAGAAAAATTAATAGACCTTAAATGCAAATTTTATAAAAATATCTACGCCCTTCAATGGAGCGCGGGGATTCTAAGATAGTCTTAATTATAAAATAATTATACATAAAAAAAGCGCTTTGAAGATTTTCCAAAGCGCTTTTTTTATGCAATCAGAATAATTTATTATCCTTTATTTTCTGTATTCTCAGGTCTAGGCATCAAAGCTTTTTTGCTCAATTTCATTTTACCTGTTTTTCCATCTATTTCTAGAAGTTTTACTTGTACTTTTTCACCTTGAGTGAAAATACCTTCCATTGTTGGAATTCGTTTCCAGTCAATTTCCGAAATGTGCAACAATCCTTCTTTACCCGGTAAGATTTCTACAAAAGCACCAAAATCCATAATGTTTTTGATAGTTCCTTCATAGATTTCACCTACTTGTGGTTTTGAAGCGATGCCCTTTACAATCTGTAATGCACGGTCGATATCATTTTTGTTGTTTGCAAAAATTTGAACCACACCACAATCGCCTACTTCTTCAATAGTAATGGTAGTATTGGTATCTTTTTGCAATCCTTGTATGATTTTTCCACCTGGGCCTATTACTGCTCCAATAAATTCTTTATCTATTTTGATTTCTACAATTCTTGGTGTATGTGGTTTCAAATCGGCATTAGATACAGACATCGTCTTGTTCATTTCGTTCAATATATGTTCTCTACCTGCTCTAGCTTGTGTCAAGGCTTCTATTAATAATTCTTCGCTTAATCCATCAATTTTTATGTCCATTTGACAAGCGGTAATTCCTTTGGCAGTTCCTGCTACTTTGAAGTCCATATCGCCCAAGTGGTCTTCGTCGCCTAAGATATCACTCAAAATAGCATAATTTCCTTTTTCGTCTGTTATCAATCCCATCGCTATGCCCGATACACCACCTTTCATTGGTACACCTGCATCCATTAGTGCTAAACTTCCCGCACAAACGGTAGCCATAGAACTAGATCCATTACTTTCCAAAATATCAGAAACTACACGAATCGTATAAGGAAAATCTGCTTGTAACGCTTTTTCCAAAGAAC
>JBIPMU010000091.1:0-5560 GCA_044377205.1 Chitinophagales bacterium
AGGAATATACTGTTTTTGAAGCCATACTCGGTTCCAATATTGAGATCTAATTGGATTGGAGAGCTCACTTCAACGCCTTTGATTATTGATTTTACTCCACTTACCGCAAATACATCTAACTGAAAAATCCAATTGGGTTTATGCTTGTAGAGTACACCTAAATTTGAAACTATAGATGGAAGATTAAAAGCCACAGGAAGATTGTCTAGTTCATAAAAGAAAAAATCATTTTTAAATATAAAATCTACAGGAAAACTTGACTTATAACTCAATTCTAGCGCAACGTTATTTGATGTGAGATTTTTTTCTACGATTGCATTCAAAAATCGTGGATTCGTAGAATCATTGGCAAAAAGCAAGGCATCTTTAATAATTTTTTGTGTTAGAGAGGCTTGATAACTAAATTTATTAAAATTTCCTTTGAAACCTCCTGCTCTTCGTTCAACTCTAGAAATAGGTAAAATCGTATTTTCATTTTGTACAAAAGGATTTTCATTCAACAACTGTGATAAACGATTAGTCTGTAAAGTCCTATGCCAGATAGTGAAAAAGGTAATATATTTGGGTACCAACTGCACTTCACTTTCAAATCGTGGCAATGCATAAAAAGAACCATTTCCATTTAAAGTAGCGCTATAAAAATTTATACCTGCTATAAATTTTAAGGTATTGCTGCTGTATTGAACTTCAGGATTTAGATTCATAAGCGAACGATGTGTTTGAACACCAAAATTGGTTTGTAAAACTTCCATTCCTGCATTCAAATATAAAAATGCGGCTTTGCTATAATTATATTTCCCTTGACCATTTATATAATAACGATATTCATTATTTGAATGATTACCCGTTAAATTATCCATTGATTCAAATCCATAATCCCCTCCTATTTCTGTCTGAAAAGATATTTTTTTATCTTCTAATCGCTCTTTGGAAAATTTTACACCAAGGTTTAAGCCATTATAAAATCTTCCAACATTATCTTTAAAATTACTTTCATTAATATTACCAAAAAAATTATATTTTTTACTATCAAATCCCAAAAAAGGTGCTATTTGAATATTATTTTTAGAGATTTGGCTCGACGCTAAAAAAGTAGTATTAGCATAGGATTGGAATGATTCGGGCTGTACCCATGCGGAATGATGTTTTGCAAATAGATTTGTTTTATGATTTTCAGAAAAAATGGTATGATTCCATTCTAATATTGGATTTAATAAACTTCCCAAACCTGCTTTTACATAATTTTTTATAGTGGCTAAAGGTTCTTTTTGAGTGAAATTGATAGGACGAATGGGTTGAGGCTGAAAAACAAAACTTTCAACGCGTTCACTTAAGTTATACGTCAAATCTTCCTGAGCAATCTTCTCTTGAAAATTAACATTATATTCTATCTGCGGCTTAATTTTATTGGCCTCTTCTATGAATACATTAAAATCTTTGACTATAAATATTTCTTGAGATTCGATTTCTTCTTGGGCATTTACAGATAATGACATCGTGATAAAACATCCAAAAATGGATATTGCAAGGCCTTTATACTTTTTAATATTTTTTTTCATGTACTTGTTTTAAATATTGAAATTCAACTACTTAATCATGATTCGTAGTTTGTTATTTTTCGTTATAATTTACTTTTGATTTTTTCTTCATAGCTTCTTCTATCTCTTTCTGAACTTTTTTAGCTTCCTCAATCAATTGCTTGTTTCCTTTATAATTTTGAATAATGCTTTCAATTGTAGCTTTAGCTTGGAAATTATCCCCTATTTTATGATAATTCGCAGCCATTAAAATATAATATTTTACTACCCAATATTCATACATTGCATAATCCTCTTTAGCTTTAAACAAGAAATCATTCGATTTTTTATAATCATCCAAGTCTGCTTGAATTTTTGCATAATAGTATGCACACTCAGCACTTCGTTCACTATTTTTATCATTTAAAAAATCAGAGAATAGTGCCATGGCTAATTTTTTATCTTTTAAGAAATAATGAGCTTTTGCACTGTAAAATTTTGCATCCATTTTGAATTCATCTGTAATTTCTTGATCCGATTCTATAGATTTGGCATCATTGATAACCTCATTATAATTTTGAAGTTCATAATTACAAATCAAACTTCCCAATTTTACAAGTTGCCTATTATTTTTTGTCGTTAATACTTCATTTGCTTTTTGGTAATTTACTAGGGCATTTGTATAATCTTTTTTAAAGTTAAAAAAGATATAAGCTGCTTTTATAGTAGCATTTTCAAAATAAGGATGATCATTTTTATCGGTCAAACTTTTATATTCATCTATCGCATCATCATATTGTTTTGCAATTAAATAACACTCAGCACGATAAAAATGAGCTTTTTTACTGAACATTCCCTCCGGAAAATTATTTAAATATTTGATAAAATAATTTTGGGCTTTTTCACAGTTCCCATTCGCATAATATTCCTCACCTGCCCCAAACAACATACTATCTTGACTAGAAATAGATAACTGCATTCCGGCCGGTAATTTTTGGACATAGGCTAAAAATTCATCCAATTTTTCTTCTCCAATATAGATTTCTTTTAATGCTGTCAATGCTTGATCTGCCTCAGCAGCATTAGAATAATTTTCAATAACATTGGCATAAAACTCTTTTGCTTCATTGGGTTTATTATTATTGTATTTAATAGTAGCAATACGAATTAAAGCTTTCGGAGCAAAAACAGATTTTGGTTTATTTTTGTATAAATCTGTATATTCACGAATAGCAAAATCTAAATTTTTTAAATCTTCATAAGCTAATCCTAATTGATATTGGGCATCATCAATATAAATGGATTTTGGAATTTCTTGAATCAAATTTTTCAATGTTTGGATTTTTTCACTGAAGTTTTTCTTTACGCCTTCTATAGATGCTTTTTGGAATAAGGCATAATCAAAACTCTTTTCTTTTCCCTTAGCTATCTTTGAATAGATTAAATATGCGGAATCATAACTTCGCTCTAAAAAATAAATATCAGCACATCGAAGCTCCATATCATTAATCATTTCCAAATTGCTTTTGGATAATTTTAAATCCTGAAATTTCAAAGAAAGTTTAAAATTTTTAAGTGCATTCGTATTGTTTTTGAGCATATACTCGCTATATCCAAGCCCATAATAGGTGTTAAATAAGTTAGCATTCGTATTGTACATTACATTTTCTTTTTGTATTATTTTTAATGTATTGGTAAATGCAGATAAGGATTCATTATATTTTCGCTCTTGAAATAAAATTTCAGAGTATAAATAATTTGATTCGGCATCTAGTCCTTTATCAAATGGATTTCCCATAGCTTTCCTTACATAGCGTCTTGCGCTATCATATTCTTCATTTTTATATAAATTTAGTGCATATACATAACAAATTTCTTGATATAATTTCTCATTGCCATCTTGAAGATTTGAATTTTTTTCTATTAGTGCAATAGCTTGAGGGTAATTATTGGCTGCCAACAAGGCTTTTGCCAATAGTGTCCATGTTTCTTTTATATGTTTACTATTGGGATAATTTATGATAAAACTGTTAAAACCAGAAATCGCATCGTTATAATTATTCAATTCATAGTTTAACTTTGCTATATTAAAAAAAGACTCCTCTTTTATCAATGAATCGCTTTCAAATTTAGAAGCAGAGATGAATGCCAAACGGGCATTATTTTTTTCATCTGTTTTTAGATAACAATCTGCCAAGGCATACATTGCATATGGACTAAACTCCTGAACACTCAATTGCAATTCTTTGAAATGCGAAATGGCTTCTCTATAGTTTTTATTTTTATATTCCGAATAAGCTAGCATATACATGTCTTCAGCACTCACTTTGTCTGAAGCCATAACATATTTTTCTAAGAATAATTGTGCTTTGTCAAATCTATTAATTTTAAAATAGCTTTTTCCTAATAATTGTAATTGATCTTTATAATTAGGAGACGACTCGTTTATTCTATTTTCATTTAATTGAATTACTTCTTGAAATCTATTTTTCAAGAAATTTATCTGTCCTAAAACAAAAGGAATATCTAATTTTGAATTATTTGAAGTTTGAATTTTGGACAAATACTTTTCAGATTCATCATATTTTTTTGAATTATAAAGCATCATACCGCAATAGTAATTTGCCATTTCATAATTAGAACTTTGAGGAAAAGAAATAGAACTTTCAAATGCTATTATAGCCGCTTCATTCTTTCCGTTTTTCATCAGAGCGTAGGCATTTCGAAACAAAAAATTATCTTTTTCTTTTACTTGCATCCAATTTCCGTTAATATCTTTGAACCATTCTGATGTATTTATAAAATCACCTTTTTCAAAATAATAATTTCCAAGATGATAGGCCAATACTTCCTTTTTTTCTTTGTCTACGATAGAATTATAAAAAGAAATAATGTTTTTATCTGCATCGGGTGTCCCAAACTTAACTTCTAAAATTGAATTATAAAATTTAGCTTCAGATTTATAACATTCCACTTCGCTATTGAATGTAGATGATTTTTGTAAAATTACTTTTTGAAAATAAGAATATGCATTTGAATATTCTTCCAATTTGTAATATTTTAGTGCCGTTTTATAATGATACAAAATATCATTATGGATTGTGTTTTCCTGAGATTTTGATTGGTAGCAAATCAAAAATGTAATTAAAATAATGAAATATTTCTTCATAAATGTGTTTTAAGATTATTGGAATTATTCTACTGTTTTCAAAAAATCATTGACAGTCTGAAACATGAAATCTCTTTTGCCTGAAGGGATTTTTATTAAAGATTTTTTTGCCATTTTATCAATAGCTGCTTTAACTTTGAGAACATTCGCTTCCCCTTTTTCAGAAATTCTTAAGTAAATTTTTCGCTTATCACCAAATTGATAAAATTTATCAATATATCCATGAACCAATAAAGGGCGAATCATACGTGTAGTAGTACTTTTGTCTATATTAAGCCATTCGTTAATTTGACTTAACTCTACAAAATTTTTGTCTAAGATGTGAATTATGACCCTACATTGATTAAGTGTTAGATCAAACTCTTTATTGAACGTACGCTCCAATATTCTTATAGCCTTATCCCATTTAAAGATAATATCTAATATTTCTTGTAATTGCTCATTTTCTTCACTCATATTCTATTTCAATTAAATTTACTAATCGCAAATATACTTCAACACTTGATTTTATTGTATAATTGTATTAAACAACAAAAACGATATTGTAAAGAAAAATAGACAAATCCTTTTTACTTTATCTTTACATTCATGCTTATCAAATGGGCGTTTAAACCATTGGTACGAGCATAATATCCATATTTAAGTTCAATAGAATTAAAAAATGGCGAAATAATGCCATTTTTAGGCTGAATTTTAATACCTAATCCTCCAAAAATTGACTGAAAATTAGACAAATCAAAGTCGCTTGTTCGAAAATCAGCAAGCTGTATTAATTCATTTTTTTCATAAAAAAATTTACTTCCGGTTTGCTGATAACATCTAAGCGAAGGGGATAATGTAAAAATCGAATTGAGATTAATATTTAACTCTGTTT
>JBIPMU010000092.1:0-5420 GCA_044377205.1 Chitinophagales bacterium
ATTTGAAAGATAATGAAATAGGTATAATTGTGGCTCTTACAAAATTGGGAATAGTACTACTGGCCGTAGAACGAAGGTTGGTTCCAAATTGTTCTGTTGTATTCATCACAAAAAGTCCCCAATATCCAGTACTTGCTCCCATCATGAATGTAAGGATGTAATAGAAATTTTCAGATTGATTTTTTGTAAATAAAAAAATAAGCCCGCATATGGCTGAGAATATTAAATAACCAAAAATCACTTTTTTTCGACTTTTTGCTAATTGACTTAAAAAACCACTCAATAAGTCTCCAACTGATAATCCGATATATGTCCACATAATACATGTAGGTATTGAAACACTTATTTGGCTATTTACCTCTGAAAATCTATCTGCCAAAGCACACAATATTCCTACCATATACCATATAGGTACACCTATAGCAAAACAGGACAAATATGTCTTTGCTATATCGGGAGTCTTGAAAAAATGAAAAAAATTGCCTTTTTCAATATCACTATCTACTTTTGTTTTTTTGAAAAGTTCACTTTCCATATTTTGTGTTCTTATAAAAAGTAAAATAAATCCCATGACACCTCCAATGATATAAGCAATTTGCCAATTAAGAAAATGCCACCCCAATAAATCATTTAAAACATGTCCCTGCTTGCCCACAATAACGGCAAAAACTGCGCCCATAGCTCCAAAAGTAACAATAATCATTGTCCCAATTCCTCGCTTATTCTTTTCCATAGTTTCACTAATCAAGGTAACTCCTGCACCTAATTCACCTGCCAAACCAATTCCAGCCAATAATCTCAAGATTTTATATTGTTCTATATCAATTATAAAGGCATTAGCTATATTGGCAAGAGAATAAAGCAAAATAGAACCAAAAAGCACCATAACACGACCTCTTTTATCGCCTAATATTCCCCATATAAGCCCTCCAATCATCATGCCAAACATTTGATAATTAAATAGCACGATTTCTAATTCTCGAATCGCCGATTCTTTAAATCCTAATGACAAAATACTGTCTTTTTTAACAATATTGAACAATATAAGATCATAAATATCTACAAAATACCCTAACGAAGCTACTATTAATAAAATCCAGACTTTCCTTGTCATTACTGTATTATTTTAAATTCAAAATTAATCTTTTTAATTTATTTTGGTTAAAATAAATTAAGAAATGTTAAAAAATGGAAACTTTGAAAACATTTTTGGTTTCCATAGTGAAAAGGCTATATATTTGCACCTCAAAAAATTCGATTCCTAAAAAAATGGATGTAATTTCTCAAATTTCTGAAATCTCAAAAAAACTTTTTTTCCAAAAAGGAATTAAAAGTATAAGTGTGGATGATATTTCAAAAGAAATAGGGATTAGTAAAAAGACCTTTTACAAATTTTTTTCAAGTAAAGAAGAATTATTGGACAAATTAGTTCAAAGCCACATCGAAAATGAAAGGCTTGAAATAGAACGATTGGTTTTATCTTCCGAAAATGCTATTGATGAACTCTATAATATATATAAATTCAATGTAGCTAACTGCATGAATATGGGGAATCATTTTGTAGATGAGCTTAAAAAAAATTATTTTATAACATGGAGAAAGCTTGAAGCACATCTTTATGATGATGTACCAAAAGTAATATATAATAACCTAGAAAGAGGTCAATCCGAAGGCTTATATAGTATGTACTTACAAAAAGAATACATAGCACAGATCTATTCAAAAAATTTATTCAATACATTGGAATATTTTGTAATGCAACATCAATGTTCGATAGTTCAATTATTTCAATCTCATTTTTTATATCATGTCAAAGGAATTGGCACTAAAAAAGGGCTTGAAGAATTATCTAAAATTGTAGAATTGGAAAAAGAACGATTAATAGAAATTAATAATATTATAAATTAAAATACTATGCTTTTTAACATTAAATTGAATAAAGTTTTTGGCGTGTTTATTATTTTAACAATAGGTTTTTATGCGGCATCCGCACAATCATTGTTTGACCTCAATAAATCTATTGCCTATGCACTCAAACACAATTATAATTATCAAAAACAAGAACTCGACCGAGCAATTACCTATGAGAAAACGAATGAAGTTTTATCACTTGGATTTCCAAAAATCAATGGTTCTATTGGATACAGAAATAATTTTCAACTGCCGACATCCATTTTACCTGGTGAAATAGTTGGAAGACCAGGCACCACGGTCCCCGTTCAGTTTGGGACCTCAAATAATGCCGACATTGGGTTTTCTGTTCAACAATTGATTTTTGATGGTAGATACCTAGTAGGAGTTCAGGCTAGAAAAGCAATCAAATCATTAGCAGATGTTCAACTTAAAATAAGTGAACAAGGTGTAAAAGAATTGATTTCCAAATCTTTTTACCAGATCCTAGCATTAGATGAAAGTATCAAAATGCTTGATGAAAATCAAGTAGTTTTGAATAAATTATTAGATGACACTCGCAAAACCTTCAAACAAGGAGTAATTGAAGAGTTAGATGTTGAGCGTCTTGAATATAATGTATTGAATTTAAATAAATTGATAATTAATACAAAAAACCAAAGAGAATTAGCAATAAATGCTTTTAAATTCAATTTAGGATATCCCCTAGATAGCAATATTACTCTATATGGAAGTTTGGCTCAGGAAGCAGGAAAATATAAATCAATTCCTTCTTCATTTGATTTAAGTCAAAAACCTGAACTTAAAATGCTTCAAGAAAATGTAAATATAAAAAACTATGATTTAAAACAAAATAGAGCAGGATACTTGCCTTCATTATATGGTAGTGCAGCCTATGGCTGGCAAGCGCAGCGCCAAAGCTTTGACTTTTTTCAAGGTGGCGATTGGTTTAGCTATGGCAATTTTGGGATTCTTTTGAGTGTACCTATTTTTGATGGATTGACAAAAAAATTTCAAGTAAGCCAAGCAAAAATGGCATATAACAAAGCAAAATTTGAGCTAATAGAATACGAGCAAGCTTCTAAAATTCAAGCCATTCAGTCTGTAATTAGCTTACAAAATGCTATAAATGATCTTGAATATCAAAATAATATTTTAAAACTATCTTCAAAAATTCAAAATAAAACGCAAATTAAATATAAAGAAGGGGTAGGTAGTAGCTTTGAATTTGCACAAGCACAAAACGAACGTATCCAGCAGCAATTAAAAGTAATTCAAGCACTTCAAAATGTAGCAACAAAAGGTATAGAATGGTCAAAAGCAATAGGAAAATTATAATAAAATATTAAAACAAACAAAAATTAAAAACAATTTTATGAAAAAAATACAATTAATTACACTTATGATTTTTGCCATTTTCGCAATTCAAAGTTGTGGAGATAAAGTATCAAAACTAAAAAAAGAAAGAGATGAACTCAATAAAGAATTAGCTTCTTTAAATGATAAATTAGAAAAAGTTAATGCCGAAATTGAGAAACTAGAGCCTATGAAAGTGGAAGCACTTTTAGTATCAGCACAAACGATACAAGCGCAGACATTTGAGCACTTTGTAGATCTTCAAAGTAATGTAAAAACAGATCAAGATATCATGATATATCCCGAATTTGCAGGAACGCTAAAGCTAAATGTAAAAGAAGGACAACACGTAAGTGCAGGACAAGTTATAGGTGAAATCAATGACGGTGGCATGTCTCAGCAATTAGGACAAGCAAAAGCGCAAGCCAACTTGGCTCAAACGGCATTTAAAAAACAAGAAGCTCTTTGGAAACAAAATATTGGCTCTGAAATTCAGTATTTGCAATCCAAAACCAATGCCGAAGCGGCTCAAAAACAAGTAGCCGCTATTCAAGTACAATTGGGGCGTACAAAACTAAAAGCACCATTTAGCGGAACTATAGACAAAGTAATTATACAAAATGGCCAAGTAGTAGCACCGGGAATGCCAATCATTCAATTAGTAAGTCTAGGACAAATGAAAGTAGAAGCCGACGTGCCAGAAAATTATATTAGCTCGGTAAAACAAGGGTCGGATGTTCATATAGAAATTCCAAACTTGAACAAAAAATTACAAAGCAAAATTGTTAAAGTAGGAAGTAGCATCAATCCAAGCAACAGAACATTTAATATAGAAATTCACATTCCAAACACCGACGGAACAATCAAACCCAATTTGATGGCGAAAATCAAGATTTTAGACTATAAAAATCCAAATGCATTTGTAGTACCTAATCAAGTTGTAAAACAAGATGCTAAAAATAATTTCTACGTTTATACCATTTCTAAAATCAATAAAAATGAAGGTATAGCTAAGAAAACTTCTATCGTTAAAGGAAAATCTAGCGACAACCAAACAGAAGTATTAATGGGACTTTCTCCAAACGATAAAGTAATTATTGAAGGCGCAAACAATATGAGCGAAGGAAGGAAAGTTAAATTTTAATTTATAAACAATAGATTTTAGATTTCTAATTGCTATATAAAGATGCATAATTTAAAGGAATTAAAATTTTGGATTAAATCAATGGAATTAGTAAAAAAAGTATATTTACTTATTCCTGAAATTCCAAAAGATGAAAAATATGGTTTAATAGACCAAATAAAAAAGTGCGGTATTTCCATTCCTTCTAATATTGCTGAAGGAGCTGGTAGAAATACGAATAAAGAGTTTGCCCATTTTCTTGGAATCGCTAATGGTTCTTCTTTTGAGTTACATACACAAATTAAGCTATTAGAGAATTTGAATTTAGTCAAACATTCCTCTATCATTGAAATTTTTGTTGATATTGAAGAAATCCAAAAAATGATATTTTCGTTTAAAAAAATGCTTAAAAAACCAAAATAAAAAAACTATAATCTATCATCTATTATCTCATATCTAAAATCTAATTATGAATCATAAAAAACAATTTGGAATATCCACGTGGGCCATCAATAATAGAGTCACGGTTTATATTATGACAGCAATTATCGTTATAGCAGGTTCTATAGCATATGTAACAATGCCGAGGGAAGATTTCCCAGAAATTATTGAGAATAAAATCTATATCACTTCGGTTTATCCTGGGAATAGTGCCGAGGATTTGGAGAAATTGGTAACGAAACCTTTGGAAAAAAAAATCAAGGGGTTGAGTGGTGTTGAAAAAATCACTTCTAGTTCGTATCAAGATTTCTCTATGATTATTGCAGAATTTTCGGAGGAATTTACGGTAGATCAAGCCAAACAAAAGGTAAAAGATGAAGTAGATTTGACTAAATCAGATAATGACTGGCCTACCCTAGACAATGGTGGGAAGGTAAGTCCTACGGTTTTCAATATCAATATTGCGGAAGAAAATCCTATTTTGAATATTAATCTAAAAGGAGATTATACCGCGCAGCAGCTCAAAAAATTTGGAGAAGACATTAAAGATGATATCGAAGACATTGCCGAGGTGAAAAAAGTAGATATA
>JBIPMU010000093.1:0-5409 GCA_044377205.1 Chitinophagales bacterium
TCCAATACAAGTGGCGCTTCTTCATTATATTTATACAGTCGAAAAACTAACGATACCATTGTATTTATAGATAATAGCAAATCATTAAAACAAATTAATAAAATTAATTTTTTGGCTGGATTAAATGATTTTGCAAACAATGCTAATCCTACTTCATTTGCATTTGATCACCCTCAAAGCAGCTCTAAATCTATGTATTGGAACGAATGGACAAAATATCGTTTTATTATATTTGAAGGCGAGATAAAGAAAAAAACTGGCGAAAAAGTTACATTTAGTTATCATACAGGGCTTGCATTAAAAAAAGAGATTCAACTTTATAAAAATATAGCTATTACTCAGGGTACAACAAATCAAATTGAACTTAATTTATCATTAGATAAAATATTCTATCCCACCAATTCAAGCAACAATTTAGATGTTTTTAATGGAGAAAATTTTGGTCATACCGATCCTTCGGACCTTTTTATTACCAGTAAATTTTTAAATAATTTTGCTATCGCATTTAGTTTTTAGCCTCCTTGTTTTTCTATTTTTATTTGCTGGGTGTAACTTTCTAGACACAAAAATCATACATTTTCCAAGCTATTTTCCTCAGGAAAATCGTATTCAGTTTGATACCATTACAAAAGCTCAGATAGAACTGGGAAAAAGATTGTTTTTTGACACGAGGCTTTCGGCAAATAATTCTATTTCATGTGGCACCTGTCATCTTCCCCATCTAGCATTTACCGATGGTAAAAAGATAAGCGAAGGTATTCATGGAAATAAAAGCCGTCATAATTCCTCTACGTTGTTGAATATTGGATTTAGTCCTACTTTTATGTTTGACAATAGAGCTCAAAATCTAGAAATTCAATCATTGATTCCATTACATGATACCAATGAAATGGCAGGCAATATCAATAATATTTCTAAAATATTTGAAAAGGACAAGGCATTACAAGCTTTATCACAAAAGGCATATAACTCGCCTCTTGACGGCTACGCACTTACCCGAAGTCTTGCTGCTTTTATAAAAAGCTTGATAGCTGCAGACTCAAAATATGATGATTATTTAAAGAGAAAAGATGAATCTATATTCACAAATGAAGAACAACTAGGCAAGAAACTTTTTTTCGGTAAAAAAGCAAAATGCAATTCCTGTCATACAGCACCCCTATTTACCAATCATCAGCACTATGACATAGGTATAGAAAAGGGGAAAGATAGAGGGCTCATGGGCGCTACACACAAAAAAGGAGATAGCGCACGATTCAAAACACCAACCTTGCGAAATATAGCCATAACCGCTCCTTATTTCCATGATGGCTCTGTAGCCACATTAGAAGAATTAATGAAAATTAAATGCTGTCAATCCTCAAAAGATTACCAAGCAATTTACTTATCCGAATCTGAACAAAAACAGATTATTGCATTTTTAAAAACTCTGACGGATAAAAAATACAATTTTTGGGAATAAACTCATCCTATATTTATTTTTTAAAATATAGTGAAAACTTTCGCAGTTCGTTTAACACAAAATAGATATTTTTGTAAGCTAAAACCAAATTATAATGTCTCATACAAATATAAAAGCGCCAACAGGTTCAAAACTAAGCTGTAAAGGGTGGGTTCAAGAAGCTGCCATGCGTATGCTTATGAATAATCTTGACCCTGATGTAGCCGAAGAACCCGAAAAACTAATTGTATACGGAGGAAGAGGTAAAGCCGCCAGAAACTGGGAAGCCTATGACAAAATTATAGAATCGCTACAAAAGCTAGAAGAAGATGAAACCCTACTTGTACAATCGGGGAAACCAGTAGGAATCTTACGTTCACACAAAGATGCCCCTCGTGTTATTATTGCTAATTCAAATTTAGTAGGAAATTGGGCAAATTGGGACCATTTCAATGAATTGGAACAAAAAGGATTGATGATGTATGGTCAAATGACCGCAGGAAGTTGGATATATATTGGAAGTCAAGGAATCGTTCAAGGCACTTATGAGACTTATTTAAGTCTTGCAAAAATACATTACAACGGAAGTCTAAAAGGTACGTTGAATGTAACCGCTGGCCTTGGAGGTATGGGTGGCGCTCAGCCATTAGCTATCACAATGAACGAAGGAGTAGCCTTGGTAGCAGAATCCGAAGAATGGCGTATAGACAAGCGATTGGAAACTCGTTATTTGGATAAAAAAGCATCGAGTATAGAAGAAGGTGTAAAAATGGCACAGGAAGCCAAGAAAAATGGAGAAGCCCTATCTATAGGAGTATGTTGCAATGCCGTAGATATGCTTGAATACATTTTGAAAAATAATGTAAAAGTAGATACCCTTACCGATCAAACTTCAGCTCATGACGAGTTGACAGGATATTATCCGGCGGGGATTTCGGTAAACGAAGCCAAACGATTGCGCGATGAAGAACCTGAAACACTTCGTTCCCTTGCTTTGGACAGCATGGCAAAACATGTAAAATTGATGCTCGAACTTCAAAAATCAGGCACTATTACTTTTGACTATGGCAATAATTTAAGAGGACAAGCCAAAGACAAACGCAATGTGAAAAATGCATTTAACTTCCCAGGTTTTGTCCCTGCATACATTCGCCCTTTATTCTGTGAAGGGAGCGGTCCATTCCGTTTTGTGGCTCTCAGTGGCGATGAAAATGATATAGCGGTATGCGATGCTAAATTAAAAGAATTATTCCCTCAAAATGAAGGGCTTCATAGATGGCTGGACAAAGCTAAAGAAAAAATTGCGTTTCAAGGTCTTCCTGCGCGTATTTGTTGGTTGAAAATGGGCGAACGTGAAAAAGCGGCCTTGGCTTTCAACGAATTGGTAAAAAATGGAAAAGTAAAAGCACCTATTGTAATAGGCCGCGATCACTTAGATACAGGCTCTGTAGCCAGCCCCAATAGAGAAACCGAAGCCATGAAAGACGGTAGCGATGCTGTAGGCGACTGGCCTATCTTAAATGCGCTTATCAATACTGCTGGCGGTGCTAGCTGGGTGAGCTTCCATCATGGTGGCGGTGTAGGCATGGGATATTCTTTGCATGCTGGCATGGTAATAGTAGCCGATGGTACTGCCGATGCCGAAGCTAGACTTAGAAGAGTCCTTCACAATGACCCAGCGATGGGCGTCATTCGTCATGCCGATGCAGGTTATGAAATAGCACAAGAAACTGCTAAAAAGCATAATTTGGATTTGTAAAAAAATTAGTCTTTTCCTATAAACAAAAAATCCCCAAAGAATTCTTTGGGGATTTTTTTTGAATACATTTTTAAAAAACTTACTTACCTAGTTTATAGGCTAAAGTTAGTATAGGTCTAATAGCCAAAACTTTGCTGTCCATTAAATAAGCACCACCAGAAGATAAATCTATAATTAGATTGTCATTAATTGGATGAGAATATCCTAATGATCCACCCAAAGCAAATTCGCCTACTGAAGCAGATCCAAAACTAGTTCTTAAATAACTAAAATTTGAACCAACATGCAAACCATCAAAAGCTGATTTAATGTAATAGTCTACTCTTGGCTCTACGTTTAACAGTGAAGAACTAGATTCACCTAAATGATAGTCAAGATTTAACCCTACTACAATATTTTCATTAATACCATACTGAAAAGTAGCTCCTGGACCAAAAAAATTAGATCCATCAATTAATGATGCACCCCCTCTAAGTCCTACAACTTGAGAAAAAGCAGATTGTGCAAACAACGTGATTGCAATAATTAATGTAATTTTTTTCATGTTTTTAAAATTTATTTGTTTAAAATTATTCCTACTCTATTATGGCTTTTCGGATTCCGCCCTAATATTAATATTATTTATTTAAAAACAAAATTATAAAAAATTTATAATAAATTATTATAATTCTTCTTGTATTATTTGTCCACTAATTTTAGCAGTAAAAGTACCCGTTCTTTTAACGTTACTTCCAGTAAAAGACAAATCATTAAATGATGCATTAATAAGACCATTGATGATAGTAACATCTATTGTTTGAGAACTTGAGTTAGCTTCATAAGTTGAAGCGCCATCATTCATAGCATTTATCCTTAAATAACACTGATTTGAGCTTAAATTAGTACTTGTTGGAGAAATAGTGTATTTACCATTTACAGTCGGTTTAGTGGCAAATTTTAAAAGTGCATTCGAAGTCTTCACATTATTACCACTTGAATTATAAACATAACTATTACCCATTAAATAATTACCAGATGAGTACCATGAATATTTTGAACCAACTGCGCCTTGGCGGACTCCTGTAGGGTCAGTCCACTCACTGAGATAGATATCATTATCCTCGAGAATTTGACTATTTGAAATTGTCCATTTCGAAAAATTAGAGGTCTGATTATTACTCGACTTAGAACAAGAACAAATCAAAATGACTAAAAAAGATATTAAGCTAACGCTTGTTTTTTTCATGTTTTTAAAATTTAATTGTTTTTAAATATTTCCTACACTACTAAGGCTTTTCGGATTCCGCCTTAGTTTCAATATTGATTTATTTAAAAACAAAATTATAAAAAATTTATAATAATTTGTTAAAAAAAATTAATATTTTATGATTCTTCATATCTGAATCTAAATGGAACCGAATAATATACGCTAACGAAAAAATGGATTATGCAGGAAAATCGCAGTAATTTCTTGGGGTTTCGTAGAGTCTTACGTTGATTTCATATTCTGGTTGAATGCGCTTTCGGATTTTGGTATAAATCACCTTGGCTATATTCTCTACGGTAGGAATAAGGTTTCTGAATTCTTCTGTATCTAAATTGAGGTTTCGATGATCAAAAGGATCTGTTACTTCTTCTTTTATGATTTTTTTTAATGCAGCCACATCATATACAAATCCTGTTATTGGATCTATATCGCCTGTTACTTTCAAATGAAGATCATAATTATGGCCATGAAAATGTGGATACGAACATTTTCCAAAAACTTCAAGATTTTTTTCATCATCCCATGCGTCCAAATAGAGCCTGTGTGCCGAATTAAATGTTTCCTTACGGATAATAGAAGCCTTCATGAATTTGATTTTAGGATTTGATAAGACTATTTAGATATTTTTAAAACAAAAAAACTTGGAGTATCGTTTCAATGCTTGTACTTTTGCATTCAAAAATATTAAAAACTTTTTATATGCGTATTACAAATAAGTTGTTTTGTCTATTTTTTCTTTCTACAGGACTTCACATAAGCTATAGCCAAGAAGCTACAGCCACCCTTTCACCTACCCAAATCATGATAGGCGACCACATGGAATTAGAAGTCAAAGTAAAAACGCCTCCCAATAGCACGTTGATTTTTCCAAAAATTGACGACGAACATTTGGGGAATTTTCGTGTAGTAGAAAAACAGAAAACAGACACGCTATATTCGGGTTCACAATCCATAATTCAATTA
>JBIPMU010000094.1:0-5394 GCA_044377205.1 Chitinophagales bacterium
TTGCTAATGGAACTACATTTGCTCCAAATCAAGTTGAAACGTTGCAAAAAGTTGCTACAATGTTGAAAAACAACCCTAACTACACAGTTGTTATCAATGGTAGTGCTTATAAAGGTGGTAGCAAAGCATTATCTCTTCAAAGAGCAGAAAAAGTTGCAAATACATTGCGTATGAAAGGTGTAAATGTATCTAATGCTAAAACTGCAGGATTTGGCGATACAAGAGCTAAGTACAACAATACTAAAGATAATAGAGCAGAAATCGAAGTTTATTCTTTTGAATAATCTGATCTAATCTTTTTTTAAATTACAAAGACCGCTTCTTTTGAGGCGGTCTTTTTTTTTAATACAATTCGCATCTTATTGTTTAAAACTATATTGATAATATATCTAATTTCAATTAAATTTGCAAATTAATTAAAATAATAAGTGTGGAAGATTCAATTATAGTCTTAAAGGACGCAAGTATATATCAAAATGATTTTTTGGTTTTAAATTCAGTGAATTTAAATATTGAGCCTGGAGAATTTGTATATTTAATTGGTAAAACCGGTAGTGGTAAAAGTAGTCTTCTAAAGACATTATATGGGGAACTACCCTTAAATCTGGGGGAAGGAACAGTCAATGGTTTTACATTGAATACATCAAAGCCTAGAAAGATATATGCTCTTAGACGATCTATAGGTATTGTATTTCAAGATTTTCAGCTATTGATGGATAGAACTGTTGAGCAAAATTTAGTTTTTGTTCTTAATGCTACAGGCTACACCAATAAAATGGAAATAAAGTCAAAGATAAAAGAAGTACTTCAGCTAGTAAATATGCAAGATAAAAGTTATAAAATGCCACATCAATTATCCGGTGGTGAACAACAACGAATAGTAATTGCTAGAGCGCTTCTAAATAATCCACGGCTAATCCTTGCGGATGAACCTACAGGTAATTTAGATCCAGATACGACTGATGAAATCATGAAATTATTGATGTATATCAATAAACATCATAATACGGCTATTTTAATGGCAACACATAATTATTTTTTAATTGAAAAATACCCAGCTCGACTTATCAAAGTAAGTAATGGTAAAATTATTGATGAAAAATTTTTTTAAATTAAATTCATTTATCTATATAAATCACTAATTTTAAAACGATTTTAAATTGAATTTAAAGAGTAAGTTTTCAACTTTTCTTGTTTTTTTTTCAAGACTATTTATAGTCTTATTTGTTTTATTGTTTATTTTAGTGGGGGTAATTCAATTGCCATATATTCAGAATAAACTAGTTCGTATTGCTACCGAAACTTTATCTAAACAATTAAATACAGAAGTTAAAATAGATCATGTAGATATTGATTTATTAACTTCAATTAGATTAAAAGGTATTTTAGTTAGAGATTTGAAAAAAGATACCGTATTATATGTGAAAAGTTTTAATAATCATTATTCTATTTTTGGGAATAAACGATTTGAATTGAATGAAAAGAAAATTGAACTTGAAGGGATTAGGGTTTATCTAAAAAATGAGCGAAAAGATAGTGTGCTCAATTTGGTAAAAGTATTTAATCAAAATAAAAAGAATCTAAATCCTAGTGAAAGAGTATCTAAGAGAATGGATACAAGCAAAAGTGCTAGTTCATTTTTAAGTAAATTAAAGTTACATGAAGTTATTTTAAAAGATTTTAAAATTCAATTTGATCGGAAATATAAATATGAACTACTTAATGGAAGTGCGAAATATATACATATAAATTTTAATGGAAATACTTTAGATAAAGAAGAAATACCTGTAAAATCTATTTTAATAGAAAAGCCTTTTTTTAGTTTTTATATTTTCAAAAATACTATTCCTCCAAATGATAAAACAAAACCTCAATTTCTAACCATACCATTGAAATTAAAAGTTTCAAATTTAAAACTAGTCGAGGGTCGATTTAAATTTAGAGATGAGAATGGAAGTTCTGTTGCGTATAAGCATCATGTTGCTTTTTCGGATTTAGATGTTTCTAAAATTAATATAAATGCGGATAATCTTAAAACAAAAACGGGAACAATACAGGCAAAAATTAATTTATTTAGCTTTAGAGAAAAATCTGGGATTATTGTTCATAATCTAAAGGCAAATGCCTTTTTTTCTTCATATAAAATGATAGCTAATCAATTAGATTTTAAAACAAATCATTCATATTTTAAAGGAAATGTTAGATTTGACTATAATCATATGATGGAATATTTACAATTTGCTAAAAAAATAAAGATCAATGCAACTTTAATTAAGTCTAGTTTTGGAGTTGAAGATTTAGGGTATTTTGTTGCGAATATTCAAAAGTTTCAACAAAACAAAATTTCATTTAATTCTAATTTTAAAGGAACTTTGAATGATTTAAAGCTCACGAAATTTGAAGGATCTGCAAATCAAGGTATTAAGCTAAAAGGTGATATTCATATTAGATCTCTATTCCCAATAGAGAAGTTAGATATAAAGGCAAATATTGCCTCTATATCGGCTCAAAAAAAAGATATGGAATATTTCCTAAAAGGATTGACGCTACCAGACAATATAAGTAGACTTGGCATAATGACTTATCAAGGGAGCTATAGTGGTAATTTTTCTAAGTTTGCATTACATGGAAAACTAAAATCAAATATTGGAGCTCTAAATTTAAAAAATGTCAAATTTGATTTCGAAGCGCCTATTTCTTGCTATGAAGGGAATGTAGATGTTTTTGATTTTGAGCTTTCAAATTTTATGCAATCAGAAACGAGTATTTCAAATTTGTCTGCTTCTATTGATATTAAAGGACAGGGATTTAAATTTGAAGATTTAAATTCATTTATGAAAGGACGTATTCATACTATAAAATTCAATAATTATTTATATAATAGTATAGTCTTAGATGGAAATTTCATTAAAAAACAATTTCAGGGCAGTGTATCTTGTTCAGATCCTAATTTAATGATGTCTTCAACGGGTTCATTTTCACTTTCAGAATCAAATCCAGAGCTACAAATGTTTATCGACTTAAAAAATGTCAATCTTAAAAAACTTAATTTTACCAATAAAGATTTAATGGTAACTTCAAAAGTAAATGCTTTTTTTGTAGGTAAAAATATTGATGACATCAATGGGAATATTCTATTAAATGATTTGAAAATATTAGATAATACATTTGATAAAAATAAAGTATATCAATTTTCGAATTTAAGACTAAATTCAACCATTGTCAATGAAAAATATAGAATTATTGATATTAACTCAAAAGAAATTACAGCAAAAATGCAAGGAGATTTCAAACCTTCAGAATTGCCAGATTTGTTTAAAAATTATTTGATTAACTATTTTAATTTTAATGATAATCAGGTACAGAAAACGAAATTGTCGGAGTCTTATTTTTCGCTTGATGTGAGTCTGAATGAAATAAAAAATTATTCTACGCTTTTTGTTAGTTTATTAAAAAATATAGAAAAAGGAACTTTCAAAGCAGATTATTATGGAAATAGAAATGAACTTATTGTTAATGGGGAGTTATTAAATACCACCTTTGCTAATGCATTTGTACCCAATTTAAGTATTACCAGTACTTCTACATTATCCAATTTCAATACTTATTTAAAACTCGACAGTATATTTGTAGATGGGAAAATTGCTGCTACGCCTTTTATAGCTACTTTAAAAGATATTAAAAAAGGATTGAAGTTAAATGCGGAATTGATGGATAAAAAAGCACCAAATTTTGTAGAATTTAATGCAACATTGGTGAAAAATGAAGGTAATTTTATTTTTAAAGTACTTCCATTTACTTCATATTTCAATCGTAAAACATGGAATGTAGATGCTGAAAATATTTCAATATATAATCCAATTGATAAAAAATTAATAATAAAAGATTTAATCTTTTCAAAAGATAATCAAAAATTAAAAATCAATACAATTCAAAAGCCAGAAAGTAATAATTTAGTTTCAATTGATCTAGAGGCTATTTTGTTAAATGAAATTATCAGCGGATTTTTGCCAAATTTAAAAGGAAATTATGGTAAATTAGAGGGAAATTTATCAATTAACAATATACTTAACAATCCTTCTCCTATAGCTAATATAGATGTAAAAGATCTTATTATAGAAAATACAAAATTAGGCGATATAAAAATAAAAAGTAAACCTATTAATGATAAGATTCTTACAGATCTATATTTAAAAGGCGATAATGTAAATCTACATGTTTTAGTAGATTATTTCCCAAAGTTTAATAAAGATTCATTTATTGCAAAAATAGATTTATTTAAATTGAATCCAAAGGTCTTAAATCCATTTTTAAAAGATTATGTATACAATATGGATGGAAATATAAGAGCAAATCTTATATGTCAAGGAACTATTGAAAATCCAAATATTGAGGGAGAATTGAATATTGATACCTTGTATACAAAAGTAAATACAATTCATACGGGCTATACGTTTAAGAATCAAAAAATAAATTTAAGTAAAAATTTAATTGAATTTCATGATGTAGTTCTTCATGATGAGTATAATAATCCGGGCAAAACTTCAGGACGTATTACACATCAAAATTTACATAATTTTAAATTGGATATAGAGGCTTCTTCAAAGCGTTTTTTCTGTTTGAATACAACCTATGTGAATAATAATAGTTTTTATGGAAGTGTGTTTGCAGATATAAGTGCTAATTTTACAGGAGCAATAAACGATAGAATTACTATTGCCGCTAAAGGACAAAATTTAGAAGGATCTAATTTAACCATTGCTTTTAATAATGCACAGAATACGGAAAAGTATAATTTTTATGAATTTATAGATAAGAAAGTTTCTAATAAGATTATATCTGATGAAATTGTTCCAATGAAAAGAAAGTTAAGTGGAGTTAATCTTGATTTTAATTTCACGATAAATAAAACGGGTAGATTAAGTATTTTATTCGATCCCGCTACACAAGATAAAGTTGAATGTACAGGCGATGGAAAAATAGCTTTTAAAATGACGCCTGAAACAGATATGGATATTAAAGGAACCTATACACTAGCGGGGGGGACTTATTTATTTACATTTCAAAATTTTATTCAGCGAACATTTTATCTAAATCCGGGTGGAGAAATTCAGTTTCTTGGCGATCCTTGGCAATCTCAAATTGATGCTAGCGCTACTTTTAAAGCGAGAGCCTCGGCACAAGAATTGGTAGAAGCATATTATGGCAAAACAACCGATCAGACCATTATTGCGGCAGCAAAAAATATAGTAAAAGTAAATGTAACGCTCAATATGAAGAAGAAATTGGTTCAACCTTCTATAAGTTATGATATAGATATTGAACAAAATAACCCAACACTTCTCAGTGCTTTCGAATCCATAAAAACTACTACTAAAAATAATGAGAATGAGA
>JBIPMU010000095.1:0-5383 GCA_044377205.1 Chitinophagales bacterium
AAATCGTATAAAACAATACCTATATCTTCTATAAAATCTTCACCACAGCAATTAATAAGCTCATCAATTCCTATTTGAACTTTCAAATCTTCTGAATTATATGCAGAAATTGAATTTAATGCAAAGAAAAAAGAAAATAAAACCAACAAGAATTTATTTTTTTTCATATATTTGAGTTTAGAAACGAAATTTAATTAATTAAGTTACGTTTTTATTAACTCTGCAAATATATAAAATATTTTATATATATTAAATTATTTTTATGACAAAAAAAGTACTAGAAGAAATCAAAAGATTAGTTCAAGCAATTAAAAATAATCCCGAAAAAGTAGATGCTACCCATTTTGAATTACTTCATAATTCATATGAGGATTTAGATAAGGCTAATGAAGTAGAATTACTTTTAATGATATATAGAATTTTGCATGACTATTACAATCACCATAATGAAATAGAAAATCACGAGAAACTTTGTTATCAATTTATGCCTCTGATGATAAAGATAAAAGACTATATGAATCTTGGACGTATATATTTGGAACTGAGTATTATCAAACGAGTAAAAGGAGAATATGAAGAATCATTAGAATATATTCAAAAATCTATTCATACCTATGAAAAAGCAGAAAATTATGAAAGAGTATCTATTGCGTTAAATTCGTTGGCAAATATCTATTTGGAAAAAGGACAATACAGTTTAGCTCTTGAAAATTATCATAAATCTTTTGAATTAATCCAAAATGAAAAACGCACCGATTTTTACTATCTGGTAAAACATAATTTAGCTAGAATTTATATCATATTAAATTTCTATGAAAAAGCATTAGCATTATACAAACAAGATTATGAGACTGTAATGACAGAGAAAAATTTTGAGCGATGTGGTGCAATGTTTCAAGGAGTTGCTGAAATTTATACGGAAGAAAACCGACTAATGCTTGCTTATAAATATGCTAAGCGTTCAATTGAATTTTGGGAAAAATCGAACAATCTAAGAGGAAAAGCTAGTGCCTATACTACATATGGATCTATTCTTAGCAAATATAAGAAATATGATGAGGCAATTAAGTATTTTAAAATTTCAATAGATATTTGTGAGTCATTCCCATATAAGCGAGGATTGATTCAATCATACGGTGAATTAGGTGCAACTCTATATGAAATGAATAACTTCAAAGGAGCTATTGAAAATCTAGTTAAAGCTAGAGATATGGCCAAAATCACTAACCTTAATTTTGAATTAAAAAAAATCTATTCGATTCTCTATCTAGCCTTTGAAAAAAATAAGCAAAAAGATGAAAGTTATGACACGATGAAAGAGCTCATTATTCTCAACGAAACCTACTTTAACCTAAATATTCAAGCAAAGGTAAATGAAGTTCAAGTAAATTTTGAAATGGAGAAAAAAGAGATTGAATATAACAAAGAAAGAGAAGTGGCCGATTATAAAAACAATCTTTTCACCTATTTGACGCATGAATTTAGGACTCCTTTAACTTTAATGAAAACACCTTTAGAATTGATTCGGATGGAAACAGAGGATGAATCTATTAAGCAAAGAATAGATTTAATAGAAAGCCAAATGGGAAATATGCAAAAACTTCTAGGTCAATTGCTGGGTATCAATCAACTTCAAGAAGGGAAAATGCCTATCAATAAAAAAGCCGGAGGCTTATTACCCGTTCTTTGGCACATAATTAGAGATTTTGAAAAGGAGATGAAACTTAAAAAAATAAATTTCATATATAAAATTCCAAAAAAAGATAATCAATTATTTTTTGATGAAGATAAAGTTGAAAAAATTATCAAAAACTTACTTTCCAATTCACTAAAATATACTCAAGAATTTGGATCAATATTTTTAGAAGTAAGTGTATATGAAGAAAAACTAAAAATAAAAGTAAATGATAATGGCATAGGAATTCCAAAAAAATATCACAATGATATATTTACAAAATTTTATCGTATTTCTTCTTCGGAAAATGTAACAGGTAGTGGGTTAGGATTGAGTTTTGTAAAAGAATTGGTAGATTTATTGGGAGGAGAAATCACATTGGACAGCAATAAAAAATCGGGGACTACTTTTGAAGTTAAATTGCCTATTGAACGATTTGATAAGGCATTAAAAATTAAAGAAAAAGAAGAAGATGCTGAATCAGGTTTTAAGAAAATGAATCTTTTGATTGTAGAGGATAATTTTGAAGTATTAAAATTATTAAAAGATATTTTCAAAGAAACATATAAAATACATTTTGCTACCAACGGAAAAGAAGCCTTAACACAAATAAAAAAAATATATCCCGATTTAATCATCAGCGATGTAATGATGCCAATTATGAATGGCATTGAACTATGTTCGCAACTTAAAAACGATGAAAAATATAGTCATATTCCTATCATTTTATTGTCAGCAAAATCACAAATACATGACAAAATCGAAGGTCTTGAAAGTGGTGCAGATGCATATATTGCTAAGCCTTTTAGCTTGATGGAAATCAAAAAAACCGTACATTCACTTATTCAACAACGTAAAAAAATGATTGATAAATACTCTAAAAATTCACTTCAATTTAGTGAGGAAGAGTTAGTATCACAGGATATGATACTAATTCAATCGGCTACAGAGTTTGTACTAGATCATATTGAAAATGAAAACTTATCTGTGGTAGACTTATCTAATCATTTAAACATGAGTCGTTTTACATTAATAAGACGATTCAAAGGTATAAATAATATGACACCCAATAATTTTATTCAAAAAATTAGGCTTGAAAAAGCAAAGGAATTACTTAAAAATAAAGTCGCTTCTGTTTCGGAGATAGCTTACAAAGTAGGATTTGCAAGTACGACTTACTTTACTTCTAGCTTCAAAAAAGAATTTAATGTAACGCCAAAAGAGTACTTTAATGGGAAAGAATAAATTTATAGGTTTAATTTTTTCATGTATAAAATCAAAGTATTTTTACAATACTTTTCTTAATTCTAAATAAATACAATTAAACTAAAAATGCCCTCAAAATTTAATCAGGGGCATTTTTTATTGATTATCGACATCCTCTACTATAATATTGACCTCGTCTAATATGGCGAACTATATGGCCACGTCTAGCAATAGGATACACTGGAAATGGATTCACAATAATGTGTCGAGGATATGGAAATGCTGGCGAACAAGCATACACTGGATATGGATTCACAATAATGTGTCGAGGATTTATTATTAAATGCGTTTGGGCTTGTTGTGGATAATACCCTTGATTATTAGGATAATAAGATACAGGGGTATAATTAGATTCATAATATGGATTTATATTCTCAACGTCAAAATTATTATTGTATCCATATCCTTGGCTATATACATTTACTGATAAAGCTGAAGATACTATTATTAGAATTAAATTAATTGTTGTTTTTTTCATAATGTAAAAATTTAAAATTCTACTGTAAGACTATTCGAGCTTATACGTAGTTTAAATTTATACAATTTTTAACATGAATTTTTAAGCGTAAATCCATTTCTCGCTATCCATTTTCACAAATACAAAAACTAATATTGTAAATGAAATAAGCGATGACCCTCCATAACTCAATGCAGGAAGTGGTATACCAATAACAGGCAAAACTCCTAATGTCATTCCAATATTGATGATATAATGAATCATAAAAATACAAACAACTGAATATCCATATACTTTTGCAAATTTAGACTTTTGTTTTTCAGCTAAATACATAATCCGTATCATTATAAAAACTAATAATCCTAGTGCGAATAAAGAACCTAAAAATCCCCATTCTTCGGCTAAGGTACAGAAAATTGTATCCGTTTCTTTGGCTGGCAAGAAATTTCCTTTAGATTGGGTTCCTTTCAAAAAACCTTTTCCAAAAAATTGACCCGCTCCTACGGCAATTTCACTCTGAATAACCTGATAATTATTGAGTTTCTTACCATTGGCATCTTCACTTTTGCCCAGCATAACATAAATTCTATCTTGTTGATGTTTATCCAATTTTTTAATAACTAAATCTATAGAAAAACAATAAATACCAGAAACTAATATAACAATTCCAGCCAAAATCATGAATTGAACAAATTCTTTTCGCCTTCTAATTAAATACAAAATCATGGATGCTATTACTACCAAAAATCCTATGATCCAATATATTGGGAATAATAAAGATAAAACTGAAATAATAATAACATAAAAACCGATATACAATATCCAGCTTGGCATTCCAAATCGATTTAATAATAAGAAAAAAGACAAAAACACCAACGCTGATCCCATATCATGCTGCGCCAAAACCAAAACAAAAGGCACAATAAAAATTAAAACCGAAATAATAAAATTTGATTTTTTTTGAATATTAAAATCCAAGTTGCTAATATAAGAAGCAAGGGCCAATGCTGTTGTAAACTTTGCAAATTCGGAAGGTTGCAATCTAAAAAAACCTAGATCTATCCATGCCTTAGCTCCATTAACTTCTTTTGCTAAGAAAAAAACCAATACCAATAATCCCAAAGTCAAAAAATAGTATACATTTGCAAATATGCTGAATACCTTTGAATTAATATTTAATATAAAAAAGCCTATAACTAAGCTCAATACAATCCATATAAACTGCTTTCCGTATGTATAATTAATATTGAAAATATTGGGTCCTTCAGAATTATATCCTGCCGAATATATAGAAATCCAACCTATAAACATGAGCAGTACATAGGCTATAATCAATTGCCAGTCAAGCTTAGTGCTTAGGGATGCTGTCGTCTTCATTCAATTTAAAATTTATAATTTGTCTACTTTTAATATTATTTACAAGAGCCATTCGATTTTGAGACAAGGAATCTTTGAGATATTTTTCTATTAATAAACTCACTACTGGACCTGCTGTTCCTCCTCCACTTCCAGCATTTTCTACGATACAAGCTACTACAATTTTGGGATTGAATCGAGGAGCAAATCCTACAAATATAGAATGATCTTCACCATGTGGATTCTGGGCAGTTCCAGTTTTTCCACATAATGAAATACCTTCAATCTTGGAAGCACGAGCTGTTCCAGATATCACTACTCGTTCTAGCCCATCTATTACTGCTTCATATTTTGATCGAGCAATTGGTACCATTATTTTTTTCAAATTGGGATTTTTATATCGCTTTCCTTCATGTATGATATTTTTAACCAAATGTGGTGTATAATAATACCCTCTATTTGCAATAGCACAATACGAATTAGCTATTTGAAGTGGGGTCATTAGTACTTCTCCTTGTCCTATTCCAAGGGAAATTACTGTAGCGGCTCTCCAAGATCTTCGATACAATCTATTATAATATCCCGTATCGGGTAAGTAGCCTTTCTTTTCATTTTTAATATCCAATCCT
>JBIPMU010000096.1:0-5370 GCA_044377205.1 Chitinophagales bacterium
ATTTGAGCAAATAAAAGCAGTAATGGCTTCGTTGCCACCCGAAGCAGATTTAGCATACATCAAGGAAAAAAATGTAGAGATAGATTACAATATAATCAAATTTTGGCGAAAAAATCAAGAGAAAATTGAAAAGAAATTATAAATTTGTACTTTAATTATATCTACCTAATTCAAATTCTTGCCTAAAATGAGCGAAATGATTGAAAAATTAAATAAAGCATTGGAAAGCATCCGTCCTTATTTAAAAGAAGACGGCGGTGATGTAGAGGTTTTGAGTCTTGATGAATTGGGTGTTGTAAAAATTAAGATGATAGGTAATTGTAAAACATGTTTGCAACGAAATAGTACTATCAAAACAGGAATTGAATCGGTCCTAAAGTCTCAATTCCCTGAAATAAAAGAAGTAATCGAAGGTTAATTAAACTTTTTTTGCAATGTAGTCAAAAAAATATTTACCTTTGCGCCCTCAAAAAATTTTTAACAAAAACAAATTTAAACAATGAGTAACAATTTGATTTACATTTTTCCATTTTTTGGAATAGCAGCGTTGATTTATATGTACTTTCTATCGGTATGGGTAAAGAAACAAGATGCTGGTGACAGCAAGATGAAGGAGATTGCAGATAATATTGCAGAAGGTGCCATGGCATTTTTGAATGCAGAATATCGTATTTTGGCAGTATTTGTAGTAATTGCAGGTATTTTATTGGGAATCTTATCTCAAGTAGTGGAAACATCACATTGGTTAATCGTTGTAGCTTTTGTTATTGGAGCTATTTTCTCTGCAGTAGCAGGAAATATTGGTATGCGTATTGCTACCCAAGCGAATGTAAGAACTACACAAGCTGCTAGAACGAGTTTGGCAAAAGCCCTAAAAGTATCATTCTCTGGTGGAATGGTAATGGGATTGGGAGTTGCAGGTTTGGCTGTATTTGGATTAAGTTTCTTATTTATATTATTTTTTAAATACTTCATGGGAGCAGACTTCGCTAACGGTGGAGCAGATAAAATGACAGTAGTATTGGAAGTATTGGCAGGATTTTCGTTAGGTGCTGAGTCTATTGCATTGTTTGCGAGAGTAGGTGGCGGTATCTATACAAAAGCGGCTGACGTAGGAGCGGATTTAGTAGGTAAAGTTGAGGCTGGTATTCCAGAAGATGATCCTCGTAACCCTGCAACCATTGCGGACAACGTAGGAGACAACGTAGGAGACGTAGCAGGAATGGGTGCCGATTTATTTGGTTCGTATGTAGCGACTGTTTTGGCAGCGATGGTTTTAGGAAATTATTTATTACAAAATCCAGCGAACGCAGGGATTTTTCAAGGATTTATGAATATAGGTCCTATATTATTACCTATTGCAATTGCAGCAGTTGGTATCGTATGGTCTATTGTAGGTGGATGGTTGGTAAGTGTAAAAGATGATAATGGTGATGTTCAAAAAGCATTGAACATTGGAAACTGGGTTTCATTGATTTTGACCTTGATTACAGTTTATGGACTTATCAAATGGATGTTGCCATTAGAAATGAATATGGCATTCTTTGGTGAAGAAAATAGAATGGTAACAAGCAACGGTGTATTTATTTCTACAATTATAGGGATGATTGTAGGCGCTGTTATTTCTTCAATTACAGAGTATTATACAGGAACAGGAACTAAACCAGTACTTGGTGTAGTTAGACAGTCTGCTACAGGTGCGGCTACCAATATTATTGCTGGGTTGTCATTAGGAATGATGAGCACTTGGATGCCAATTGTATTGTTTGCTGCGGCTATAGTTGGTTCGTACCATTTTGCAGGATTCTATGGTGTGGCTATTGCTGCGGGTGCTATGATGGCTACTACAGCTATGCAATTAGCTATTGATGCTTTTGGACCTATTGCAGATAATGCTGGCGGAATTGCAGAAATGAGTGGATTGCCAGAAGAAGTAAGAGGAAGAACAGATATTTTGGATTCAGTAGGAAATACTACTGCTGCTATCGGAAAAGGATTTGCTATTGCTTCTGCTGCATTGACTGCTTTAGCTTTGTTTGCTGCTTATGTAACGTTTACAGGTATCGATGGTATTAATATTTTCAAAGCCGATGTATTAGCGGCATTGTTTATAGGAGCTATGATTCCAGTTGTTTTCTCTGCATTGGCTATGAGCAGTGTGGGAAAAGCAGCAATGGATATGGTTCAAGAAGTAAGAAGACAATTTAGAGAAATTCCAGGTATCATGGAAGGAACGGCAAAGCCTGAATATGGCAAATGTGTTGCTATCTCTACAAAAGCCGCTTTAAGAGAAATGATGATGCCAGGTTTGATTACAATTGTTACGCCTATTTTAGTGGGTGTAATTATGGGACCAGAAGCATTAGGTGCTTATATGGCAGGTGTAACGGTTTCTGGTGTACTTTGGGCTATTTTTCAAAACAACGCTGGTGGAGCATGGGATAATGCTAAAAAATCTTTTGAAAAAGGTGTAGAAATCAATGGAGAAACTGTTTACAAAGGTTCTGATGCGCATAAAGCAGCAGTAACAGGTGATACAGTAGGAGACCCATTCAAAGATACTTCTGGGCCTTCTATGAATATTTTGATTAAATTGACTTCGTTGGTAGGTTTGACCATTGCACCACTTATTGGATTGAAAGAACATAATATGCCTGCTTTGCCAGAAACAAATGCACAAGTAGTTGAATTTAAGAATAATTTTGGAGAAAGTTTAGGCGCTTCACTCAATATTACTTTGCCAAGTGGTGTTAGTTTTGATATTCCTGAAAGAGGCGTTGAAAATAAATTGTTTAATTTTTTAAGCAATTCTACAATGATGGTTGATGATTCTATATCATTTGATTTAGATAGAATAAGCTTTGTGTCAAGAAGTATAGAATTAGATTCTTCATCTAACAACCAGATAGAAAACCTAGCTAATATGATGGTCGCATATCCAACTTCAGAATTCAAAATTGAAGGATTTACGGATAATTCAGGCGATAAAAATGCTGATTTGAAATTATCTTCAGATAGAGCTAATTTTGTAATGAATGCTTTGATTGAAAAAGGTATTGCAAAAGAAAGATTAAAAGCAGAAGGATATGGAGATGCAAATCCATCATGTCCTGCAAACGATTCGGAAGAGTGTAAAAGCAGAAACAGAAGAATTTCATTGAAAGTATCAAAAAAATAATCATTGAAATATAAAAAATGTTAAGGCGGTTGATTTTTCAGCCGCCTTTTTACATTTAAATAAAAGAAAGAAATCTTTTTAATTAACTTTGCCTAGAAAATAAAAATATAAAATGAAAGGAATTATATTAGCTGGGGGATCCGGCACTCGTTTATATCCTATAACATATGCTATCAGCAAACAAATAATGCCTATCTATGACAAGCCGATGATTTATTATCCTTTGTCTACCTTATTGCTTACAGGTATTAGAGAAATTTTGATTATCTCTACGCCACACGATTTACCACAATTTGAACGATTGCTTGGCGATGGTAGTCAATTTGGATGTAAATTAGAATATGCTGTACAAGAAGTCCCTAATGGATTGGCTCAAGCTTTTGTAATTGGCGAAAAATTTATTGGAAACGATAAATGTGCTTTGGTTTTGGGCGATAATATTTTCTATGGTATGGGATTGGGCAAATTGCTTGAAAAAAACAATGACCCAGAAGGAGGCATTATATATGCATACCGAGTTTCGGATCCAGAGCGATACGGAGTTGTAGAATTTGATGAAGATTTTAATGTGAAATCATTAGAGGAAAAACCTTCACAACCTAAATCTAATTTTGCCGTTCCGGGATTGTATTTTTATGATAATGATGTAGTACAAATAGCCAAAGATTTGAAACCAAGTGCAAGAGGCGAGTTCGAAATTACGGATTTGAATAAGGTGTATTTGGAGCGTGGCAAACTAAAAGTATCTATTTTGGATAGAGGTACGGCATGGTTGGATACTGGTACTATTGAATCCTTGATGCAAGCGTCTCAATTTGTGCAAGTGATAGAAGAGCGTCAAGGCTTGAAAATTGGTTGTATAGAGGAAATAGCATATAGAAAAGGATTTATTTCAAAAGAAAAATTGATTGAAATTACGCAACCTTTGCTTAAAAGTGGTTATGGACAATATTTGATGAATGTAGCCAACAATAAAGTTTAACACATGAAATATATATTAGTAACAGGTGCTGCAGGTCAGGTTGGAAGCTGTATGGTAGACTATCTGGTGCAGCAAAAAGATTTTTTTGTAGTAGCGGTGGATAATTTTTTGACAGGAAAGAAGGAAAATTTACCTACGGTTTCTTTGCCCAATTATAAATTTATCCAATGCGATGTCAATAATTATGAGGCTTTGAGTGGTATTATGCTCTCACATAAGTTTGATTATGTGTTTCATTATGCAGCAGTTGTGGGTGTAAAACGAACTTTAGAACATCCTTTATGGGTATTGAATGATATTAAAGGGATTGAAAATATTTTGAATTTATCCAAAAATACGGGCGTAGAGCGCTTTTTCTTTTCTTCGAGTAGTGAAGTGTATGGCGAACCTTTTGAGCATCCACAAAACGAAAATACAACGCCTCTCAATTCAAAATTGCCGTATGCGGTTGTAAAAAATGTAGCAGAAGCTTATATTCGTTCCTATCAAAAAGAATTTGGATTGGATTATACTATATTTCGTTTTTTCAATACGTATGGCCCCAAACAAAGTGAGGATTTTGTAGTTAAGAAATTCATCAAATTGGCATTGAACAACGACAATATAACCTTGTATGGCGATGGTAGCCAAACGCGAACCTTTTGTTTTATAGATGATAATATTCGTGCTACAGCTTCTTGTTTGTTCGAGAATAAATTTGTCAATGATACTTTGAATATCGGAAGTGATATAGAAATGACTATCAAAGAATTGGCTGAATTAGTCATAAAAGTGACGGGTTCTCAATCTAAAATTGAGTATTTACCTGCCTTGGAAGAAGGTGATATGACACGTCGTAGACCCGATATTTCTAAAATGAAATCGTTGATTCCCAATCAATTTACAGCGTTGGAAACGGGCATCTTGAATATCGTAAAAACGTTGTGATATGAATGCAGCCAATCTTCAAATAGCACATAAATGGTTTGAGGCATTTAATGTACAAGATTTAGAGGCACTTTTGGCATTATATGATGATAATGCAGCGCATTATAGTCCAAAACTTCTTATTGCCAAGCCCAAAACTAAAGGATTGATTCAAGGTAAATCTGAACTTCGCGCATGGTGGCAAGATGCTTTTGATCGTATGCCCCAGCTACATTATGAAGTCTTAAATCTTATCGCCAACGATACGGATGTATTTATGGAATACATACGTCATAATCCCGGT
>JBIPMU010000097.1:0-5369 GCA_044377205.1 Chitinophagales bacterium
AAAAAGGGATTTACTAGTCTGTCTTTCATTTTCATCTTTGGTCTCTTCTACGATATAAAAATAACTTCGTAAAATTCCTAAATAACATTCATCTAAATACGTATTGAACCATTCCGGTTTTTTCTCTATATCGCCTACTATACCTTTGAAAATACTCATTGCATCGGAGAAATATATAATTCTCTCATCCAAGGGGAAGTGATTTTGTGCATATTTCAAAGAAGATTTTGCCCATTCAAATTGACTCAATTCATATACTTCTTTTACTTCTGCCAATTTTGAAGAATTAGGAAAACGATTCATAAATGCTTGCGCTTCATTCATTGTAGATTCATATCGCTCAGCTTGTTTCTTCAAAATACTTTGCTCCGCAAATTTATAATTAGATTTTACAATTTTATAATACAAATACTCATATTCAGCTATTTCTGGATATTTATTGGCTACATTTTTATACGTAACGGCGGCTGCCCTAAAATTAGATGTTTTGTAATATAAATCCGCTGCCTGAAGTGCTTTTAGCTCTAATATTCGTTTTAATTTTTTTGAATTGGTAAAAGCTTCTTCCACTTTTACACTTGTGGGGTATTCAGAAATAAAAGTACTATAATATTCTATAGCTTTTTCAGTATCACGCTGTTCTAGTTCAATTCTTGGCACTTGTTTTTCATAGCATTCGGCGAGTCGAAAACTAGCCAATTCCGCTTGTGGCGTCTTTGAATATAAATCCTTGTAGGTCTTATAATGATAAGCTGCTACTGTATATTCTTTATTTAAAAAATAACAATCTGCAAGCATCAAATAGAGCATTTGAGCGGTATCAGATCCTTTATAAATCCCAATTAAATCCTCAATTACAGGGACAGCTTCAAAAAACTTCTTTTGATTAAACCATTTATTTGCCATTGCAAATTTATAATTTCTATCCGGACTTTTCAATACACGCTGCGAGTCTACACAACTATGCAGCATCGTAATCGTAATTAATAAAAAAAGAATATATAAATTTTTCACTAGCCTGCAAAGATAAGAAAAAAATATTCAATCTATGCTATAAATTAGTTTATTTATAGCGGATAAATTAAATTAAAAATCTAACCCTCAAAATAGCTTCGCAATTGTTCGGCTCGTTTTTGTCCTATTTCAGCCACCAACTCTTCATAAGGCGCATTTCGCATCCCTTCAATATGTTTGAATTTTTTATACAATCGCTGTATGGTTTTTGCGCCAAATCCTTCAATTTCATCCAATTGAGAACCAATCATTTTCTTGCTTCGAGTTTGTCTATGAAATGTAATCCCAAATCGGTGCGCCTCGTCTCTCATGTGTTGTATGAGCTTTAGGGCAGGACTTTTTTTATCGATATATAGCGGAATAGGGTCATTTTTAAAGTAAATTTCTTCCAATCGTTTTGCAATTCCAATGATAGGCACTTTTTCGGAAATCCCTAGATTGTCCAAACTTTCTATAGCACTGCTCAACTGTCCTTTACCTCCATCCACTACAATTAAATTTGGTAATGCTTCACCTTCGTCCAGCATTCTTTTATATCTTCTATATACTACTTCTTTCATTGTATCAAAATCATTAGGACCTTCCACCGATTTGACATGAAAATGTCGGTAATCTTTTTTGGCTGGTTTTCCCCCTTTGAACACTACACATGCCGATACAGGACTGGTTCCTTGAATATTACTATTGTCAAAACACTCTATATGTGAAGGCAGCTCGGTCAATTTTAGCTTATCTTGCAATTCTTTAAGTATATTGAATTCGCTTCTTCTTTTTTGAAATTTTGGATCTACAACCAAGCTCATTGCATAGCTTCGGGCATTGATATAGCACAAATCCAATAATTTTTTCTTATCACCAAGCAATGGAATGGTCATTCTTTTTGATAAAGGCAATTTTGAAACTTCTAATGGCACGAGAACTTCTTTTACATCAGTATGTTCCAAAAGAAGGGTTTGAATTACATGATCATAAATTTCAACATCGGTTTCTTCCAATTTGGTTTCAACTTCATAGCTCTTTGTGGCTACCACTGTTCCATTGATAACTTTCAAATAATTAATTACTTTTTTCTCTGTAGATGTATAAATGTTCAACGCCAAAATTTCGTGTAAAGAAGGATTGAAAATCACGGATTTAGTTTCAAAATCCTTTAATTTCAAAATACGTTGTTTCCATTTTTCCGCAGATTCAAACTCTAAATTTTCAGCAGACTTATCCATTTGACTTTGCATAAATTCTTTCAATTCGCTGAATTTTCCTTTCAAGATTTCTCGAATTCGTCTTATGGACAAATTGTATTCTTCTTCTTTTTGGAATCCTACACAAGGTGCATTACAATTGCCAATATGATATTCAAGGCAAACTTTATATTTTTTTTGGGCAATTTTTTCAGGTGCTAAATTGAGATTGCAGGTTCGCAAGGGAAAGATAGTTTTCAGCGTGTTAAAAACTTCTTTTGCAAATAATACACTCGTATAGGGCCCCAAATATTCCGAGCCATCTTTGATGTATTTTCGAGTAAAAAATACTCTTGGAAAGGATTCCTTCTTTATAGCAATAAAAGGGTATGTTTTGTCATCTTTGAGTCGGATGTTATACTTGGGTTGAAACTCTTTAATGAGTCCATTTTCAAGTATCAATGCATCATTTTCATTAGCAACCACAGTAAACTCTATGCGCTCCGCTAGTTTCACCATCATCTTGATACGACTAGCGGTTTGTCTATTATCTACAAAATATTGTGAAATTCGTTTTTTGAGATTTTTGGCTTTGCCCACATACAATATTGTACCTTTGGAATCAATATATTTGTACACGCCCGCTTGTGTAGGTAATGTATCTTTTATCAATTCAAATTCTTCTATTGTCATAGAGCAAATCTAAGACGATTTTGGGAAAATGAAATGGATTTTTTGGAAGGACTATATTATTATTGAAATGAAAAAGTAAAGTCCTTTCTTTAAAATTAATCAAAATAAATATATTATAAGTAATTTTGCCTCATATAAGAAAAACCAAATCTTAACGAATAAAAATATAACGAAAATATGGGATTGAAATGTGGTATTGTAGGACTTCCAAATGTGGGAAAATCAACAATTTTTAATGCATTGACGAATGCAAAAGCGCAAGCAGCAAATTTTCCTTTTTGTACAATAGAACCAAATATTGGCGTAATTACAGTTCCTGACGAACGATTGACTAAAATTTCGGAGATTGTAGAACCTCAAAACATCCTACCTACCGCAGTGGAAATAGTAGATATTGCAGGATTGGTAAAAGGTGCTAGCAAAGGGGAAGGACTTGGAAATCAATTTCTTGGAAATATTCGTGAAACGGATGCTATATTACATGTATTGCGTTGTTTTGATGATGAAAATGTAGTGCATGTAGACGGTAGCGTCAATCCTATTCGAGATAAAGAAATCATTGATATAGAGTTGCAGTTGAAAGACTTAGACACAGTAGTGAAAACTATGCAGAAGTATGAAAAACAAGCCAAAGTAGGCAGTGACAAACAAGCAATAATGGCTATGGAATTGCTCAATAAATACAAAACTGCTTTGGAGCAAGGGCTTTCGGCAAGAACGGTAGAAGCTGGAGAAGAGTATAATTGGTTATTAAAAACGATTAATTTATTGACAAACAAGCCCGTTTTGTATGTATGTAATGTAGACGAAGCTTCGGCAAAAGATGGAAATAAATATGTGGAATTGGTTCGTGAGGCGGTAAAAAATGAAAATGCAGAAATTTTGATAATTAGCGCAGCAATAGAAGCAGATATAGCACAACTAGAAAGCTATGAAGATAGAAAAGCGTTTTTATCGGATTTAGGATTGGAAAAATCAGGGGTAGAGCAATTGATTATCAAAGCATACAAATTATTGAATTTGATTACCTACTTTACAGCAGGAGTCAAAGAAGTTCGTGCATGGACGATACACATAGGCGATACTGCGCCACAAGCAGCGGGTGTGATTCATTCCGATTTTGAAAAAGGATTTATCCGTGCTGAAGTGATAGCATATGACGATTTTATCAATTTTGGTGGCGAAGCGAAAGTAAAAGAAGCTGGAAAACTTCGTGTAGAAGGCAAAGAGTATATCGTAAAAGACGGTGATTTGATGCATTTTAGATTTAACGTATAATTTGGTGCAATTTTTAATCAAATTTTGGAATCGACATAAAAAAATAAATCTTTGGATTTTAAAGATATTATTGTTTTTTGTATTAATATATAATTTATATTCCAAATTTTCGGGAGAAGAGTTTAAAATAGCGCTTCAAACATTTCAAAACGAATTTTCATTTTCAAAAATTCACTTTTTGTTCATAGCAATAGCGTTCACTTTTGTAAATTGGGGCTTAGAAACTATGAAATATTATTTAACGGTACAACGAGTAGAAAAAATTAGTTTTTTTAGAGCCTATAGAGGCATTTTGTATGGCAATGCTATGAACCTCATATTACCCGCAAGCATAGGCGAACTGACGGGAAGACCTATGGTGCTGAAAGAAGAGAATCGTGCGGAAGGTAGTGGTGTAGCCTATTATGTTTCAATTGTACAGAAAGTAGCATCGCCTTTTGTAGGATTGGTCTTTTTTAGTTTAGCGATTTATTTTGGATTTTTAAAGAATGAACCGGTTGCCTTGGGAAATTTCTCATTTCCTTTTTTCCAAATTATAGTAGCTATTTCCTTGCTAGACTTTTTGTTTTGGCTATTTCTTTTCCTAAAACCTAGCGTTATTCTACATTTGCTAGAACGGATTCAGTTTTTGAAAAAAGTATTTGAAAAAATTGAAAATGCATTAGATATAAAAACACAGCTAAAATGGCAATTGATAGGCATTGGAAGTATACGTTTTGTGGTTTTTGTAACACAATACTGGTTTTTGATGTTTTTGTTTTTCGACCATTTTCCATATTTTGAATTCTATTTGCTTTGTGGCGTTTATTTTTTGGCGCAATTTGTCATTCCCAGTCTTGGTTTTTTGGACTTAGGTGTTCGAGCAAATATTGTAGCCATTGTTTTCATTAATTTTAGTGAAAATATTGTGCAACTTATGGCGGTAAACTATCTTATTTGGATTATCAATATCTTGATCCCTTCCTTATTTGGATTCTGGCTTATGCGTAATAATATTATTGATACGAGAGAAATCTAATTTTAACCTAAAAATCAAATAATTTCATCCCAAAATAAAAAGATCTAGGCAAACTAGGACCATAGATATAATTGCTATCCCGATTTTTACCTGAATCAAAATCGGATTGATAGGCATTAAATATATTTTTAACGCCTGCAAAAAATTCTAGCTTAATCTTAGTAGCTGGAATAAGAACATTATACGAT
>JBIPMU010000098.1:0-5365 GCA_044377205.1 Chitinophagales bacterium
AAATTGTATCATTTCTTACACCAATATTTTGAACATCTTGTGTAGATATTGTTTCTTTGAATACTTCTCCTATTTCACCAGGATTATAAACTTGCAATTCGCCTTTCTTTGCAGCATCATGCACTACTTTCACTAATCCTAACTTAGGATGAACAAAAGGCAAATTTACTTTTTCCTTACAATCAATAACTCTCCAAATACGTTTACTCCAAATAACATCTGCTTCTCTAACATGATCATAGGGTATAATTTCTCTTTCTTTTAAGGTTACTTTTTCATAAGCACCATCAAGTTTTTCCTCAACCTCTTCCAAATTATCTTGAGCAATAGCATAAGAAACTGAAAACAAACTTAAAATTAAAAAATACTTTTTCATAATTTTATATTTTAGTATTATTAAATTATTGTAACACCTAAACCAGGTATTTTTCGTACTTGTCCATCTGGACCTTTTACTTTAACATTTTCAAACTGGAATACATCACCTTTTTTACAAGAATTTTTATATCCATTTAAAGCGCTATTAAAAATAGCCCCGTTAACAGAACCAGACAACACATCTCCACCTTTTGGTACATAACTAAACTCATAACTTACTACTTCAAATTTTGCTTCAAAATCAAAATTTTGTAATACAGCCATTACCCCTTGTTGAGCTTTCATGGTTCCACTTGGTACTTTTTGAGTAGTAATGGTACCTCCTAAAGTAGCTATCGGATCCGGAACACGCTTAACTCTAAATTTAAATGCAGTTTGTTTTCCATCTGCATTAATAGAAACGTTAGCTTCACCTACAGTAGTAACTCTAACATTATACTTTCCAGGAGCCACTTTATTCATAGTAATTCCTCCGCCTGAATAGGTCAACTTTGTTCTATCATCACCTGTTCCAGAAGATACCGTTACAGGATTATCTAAACCAATGTAAAATACATTCATTTTATCCAACATTAAAGCGGAACCAGCAGGTGTACCTATAGTATATTTCAAAGTCATAGACTTACTTTCAACTTTTCCATCTGGAGTAGTATATTGGATTTTTACAGGTATTTGCCTTTCACCAGATGCACCAGCTGCCGTTGATTTCCATACTGCCATTCCTTCTGAATTTAAAGGCACATTTGAACCGTTAATATTAATGATAGGCTTTGCTTGATCATTAAATGCTCCAACACCAGCAGAAACTTCAATTGCGTCTCCTGGCATACAATACGTAGTATTTGCAGCCGCTACAGCAGCAAACTTATCATAAACCAATTTAACTTTACCTAATTGTGATATACAAAAATCTGCCATTTGTGCTTCTGAATTTTTAACATCATTTTGCAATTTAGATAAGATTGTAATTGCCGCTACAGAAGGTGTTTTATGAAAATTACTTGTAGTCCATCCTTTGTGATCATTTGAAAATGTATGACCACTTTCAGTTTTTCCAGTTGGAACGGTCAAATCAACTGGTAAAGACTTTTCTAAAGCATTCAATTGAGCAATAATATTAGGATCAGCTCCTTCTGGTGAAGTTTTTATTACATTTATTAGATCTTTCTTATACTGAAGAATCTTGTCATATAATTTTTTTCCCTCACCTTTTTCTGAAAAAAGTATTTCAGCTTGATCTAAATCATCAAACTTGTATGTTTCTTCACCATTTTCAACTTTCAAACCAGAATTTTGTTTTATTTTAGTTTTATAGTCTTCTATTTCACTAAAAATTTTATCTGATAATGCCTTTACTTGGTCTGCTTTTGGCTTCCAAATTACAGCTTTTTGTTTCTGCTGAGGATCATTTAATGCATCGTTTAATGCATCATATATATTTCTATTTTTTTGACTTAAAATTTGATTTGTTTTATCCAAACTTTTATTTACAGTCTTAAATGCATTCAAAATTTCCGCAGACACGTTCATTGCAAGCATAGCTGTCAATACGAGATACATCATATTGATCATCTTCTGCCTAGGTGATATTTTACCTGATGCCATTTCTTATTTTAATTTTATAATATTCAAAAATATTCCCACCTTATATTGCTATATTCTTACGCTGTTCTCATTGCAGTCAACATACCTCCATATATTGAATTCAATGAACCTAAACTTTTAGATAAATTACCCATATTGTCTTTCAGCATTTGAGCATCATTTTTGGTAGATTCCAAATTAGCCATAGCTTCAGAAAGATTACCTACAAATTTATTCAAATTTTTCAAATGATTATTTGCATCTTGTAATTCAATTTGGTAAATAGAATTTAATTGTTGAAGATTCTTAGTAATTTGTTGAATTTGCACTTGATATTCTTGTGTACCGTTTGTAGCTAAAGCTAAACCTTTTGCAGCTTCAGCACTTTCTTCAAATGTTGTTTTTAATGTATTTAATGAACTTGCTGCATTTTTTGCCGCATTAGTATAATCCGCAGTGCTGGCAGCAACATCTGCTACACTATTCATACTTTCTATATTAGCACTTAATTTGCCTAAGTTTTCACCTAGTCTTTCAATCATACCTGTTTCGATATTCGATTTTGACAATGCATTATCTAATGCTAAAGCAACTGATGCATCTGCGCTATTTCCACCTCCAATCATACCTACTGATCCTCCACCTTCGTTTCTTCCTTTAGAGACTGCTATTTCACTTTCATCAAATAATTCTGGATAAACTCTTTCCCACTGATATTCTTCATATACTGGGTCAAAAGCTGAAACAACGAAAATTAAAACCTCTGTTCCCATTCCTGCAATGAGCATTTCATTTGCTCCTGGTAAGTGCAAAATTTTAAATAATGCCCCAAGAATAACAACCGCAGCTCCCAAACCATAAGATATTGACATGATTTTTTTGAATCCACCTACTTTTTTTGCCATAATTAATTGATTTTAAATATTTATTTGATTAGTTTACGTTTATTTTTATTATTTTAATGCTGAAGTAACACATCTGAAGCCAATATATGATTTCGAAGAATCGGAATATTCAAAGCTTCTAGTACCATTTTGAATAAGAAAAGCAACATCTTTCCAGCTTCCACCTCTTAAAACTTTTCTTTTCATGGTTTCATTATCCAATTTATTATGATCATATTTCATATCAGGATTCATATCATGAACAAAAGTGTATGAATTTTCATAGAAAGCTGAAGAAGTCCATTCTGCAACATTACCTGCCATATTATACAATCCATAATCATTAGGGAAGTATGAATCAGCTCTTACTGTATAAAAGCCACCATCATCTTGATAATTACCTCTAACCGGTTTAAAGTTAGCCATTAAACAACCTTTTTGATTTCTTGTATATGGACCACCCCAAGGATATGGAGCATTTTTCTTTCCTCCACGAGCAGCATATTCCCATTCATGTTCACTTGGTAATCTAAATGGATCAATAGTAGATTTTTTTCTAGAATTTAAATAATCTTCTAAAAATCTAGTTCTCCAATGAGAAAAAGCATTTGCTTGATCCCATCTTACACCAACAACTGGATAATCATCAAAAGCTGGATGAGAGAAATACTGACGTGTCATGGGTTCATTATAAGAATATGTAAAATCTCTTACCCACACCATAGTATCGGGATAAACATCAACCGTTTCTGGCTTTATATATTGTTTTCTATCTTTGTTTCTATTAAATTTAGCAAAAGCAGCTTGCTTGGATTTTAAATAATCATATTTATATACTAGTTTAGCAACATCCATTTCTTTTTTACCATTAATCCATTGATCTGGAGATAAGTACATTGCATTTAATTGATTAGCAACCTCAGGATTTCTATAATCAATTTTTTTCTTCCAATCTATAGGTTGAGAACCTGAAACAACTTCTGCATCAGCATTAGTCTGAACAAAATGCTCTAAAATGGTGTGAGCAAGGGAATCTTTAACATAATCTACAAATTGACGATATTCATTATTTGTAATTTCAGTTGCATCCATATAAAAACTGTGAATAGATACTTGTTTTGGTCTTGCAGTCAATTCAAAAGTTACGTCTTGATCGCTTAACCCCAAAGTAAGAGTACCATTTGGAACAGATACCATTCCGTATGGTACAGACTCTCTCCATACTGGTCTTCCTGCTGATCCTGTTAATTGACCTTTATAAGAACCGCCTCCGCCGCCTTTTCCACAAGAAGTAATTAGTCCTATAACGGCTAATAAACCTAACACATAATTTAATTTCAAATGTTTCATTTTTTACAATTTTAAATTGTTTTTAATAGAAATTGAACGTGTAAAAATAAACTTATTTTTTTTTATTGCAATTTTTTTTTTCAGATAACGTCAATTTTTATACTTTTATTATATAATTTTAAATAAAATTTAATTTTTTAATAAATCGGGGTACTCTCTAAATAATTTATCTATTGCCATAACCATAGATTTCACTTCGCCAACTGGCGCTTTTGCATGCACATCCATTTTTTGTTTTTTCAATTGTGCTTGTGTACTCTCTCCAAAAGCTCCTACAGCAATATGATCTTGTTTAAAATCAGGAAATAAAGTAAAAAATGCTTTTACTCCTTCAGGATTAAAAAATGTAATCATATCATTATTCAGATGTTTTTCATTAAATCCTTCATTTGGTATCATTCTATACATTACAGCTTCTGAAAACTTAAATTTATTTTGCTTTAAGAATGAAGGTAAAAAACCTATACCCACTGCGGAGCATGGCAAAAGGAATTTTTCATTTGCTTGAAACTTCTTCAAAATATTTTGTAAGTCAGTAGGTGTACCATTTGAATAAATGACTTTTCTTTTTCTATATCTTATATATTTTTGAAGATAATAGGCTATTGCCTCAGATGAGCAAATGTACTTAGCTTCTTGTGGCATTTTGTGTCGCATTTCATCGCAAATTTTAAAGAAATAATCTATAGCATTTTTACTATTAAATATTACAGCTGAATATTCAGCAATATTAATTTTATTTTTTCTAAATTCTCTTAAAGTTAAGCTCTCTACTTTTAATAGAGGCATAAATGTAATTTTCAACTTGTATCGTTTACTTAAATCTGTATAAGGTGATTTTTCACCTACAGGCTCTGGCTGCGTAATCAATACATTCTTAATTTTCTTTGGTAATGTTTTGAGTTCTTTAGGAGTTAATGCAAATTCACTGACTGGAATAGAAGCATCCCTTGTCTTCTTTGACAAAGGCTTAGACGAATCGATTTTAGGGTCCGACTTTTTGGTGTCTTTTGGAGTAGTCTTCTCTACTTTTTTAGCATCCACTTTTTTCAGACTAGGTGAAGTTTTCATAACTTCCTTTCTAGATTTTTCATCTAATTTGGATGCCTTTGTGTTTTTTACAACGCTATTAGTTTCAGTAGTTTTTTTTGCCATTCCGTTATATTATG
>JBIPMU010000099.1:0-5286 GCA_044377205.1 Chitinophagales bacterium
AATTACAAATTCGCCTTTTGGCTCCTTTTTCTTGTAATGTGAGATCAATTCATCTGCATTTCCTCTAATTGTTTCCTCAAATTTTTTACTTATTTCTCTTGAAATTGAAATTTGACGTTGTGTATTTACATATTCTTTAAATTCTTCTAAAAATTTAAGCACTCTATATGGTGATTCATATAAAACAACCGTCCTTTTTTCAGCCCCAATATTTTCTATAAATGTTTTTCTACCTTTTTTATGTGGCGGAAATCCCACAAATACAAATTGACTCAAATCAAAACCCGAATTGACCAATGCGGGCACAAATGCGGTAGAACCTGGAAGACAATCTACTTCTATTCCCTCTTGAATTGATAATGTAATTAATAAATTTCCTGGATCAGAAATTACGGGTGTTCCCGCATCAGAAATCAAGGAAACAACTTGTCCTGACTTAATTTGCCCTACAATGTTTTCAACTATTTTATACTCATTAATTTTATGTAATGGAGATAATTTTTTGTCAATTTGATAAAAATCGAGCAGTTTTCTGCTCTGACGAGTATCTTCACAAAAGATTGCATCTGAGTTTTTGAGCGTTTCAATAGCACGAAACGTCATATCGCCCAAATTACCAATGGGTGTAGGAACAATAAATAACTTACCCTTCAACAGCAGTTAATTTAACAGAATATTGTTCCATGATTTTGTTTACCAATAATTTTTCACAACTTTCTTTTGCTAATTGCATGGCAGCAGCTTCATTTTCAGCATCTATAGTTAGTTCTATACGTTTACCTATTCGCACATTGTGAATTTGAACATAATTCATTTTTTGCAATCCATTCAAAACAGCCTTTCCTTGTGGATCTAATAATTCTTTGTGCGGCATTATCTCTACTATAGCGGTAAATTTCATGTTTTTTATTTTTTGATGCAAATTTAATAGAAATAAAATAAATATTATTTAAAATATGTCGTTATGTTCACAAATAAAATTTCTATGTTTCTACAAGAAAAAACAAATAACTTTGTCATTCTAAAAATGTACATTTTTAAAAATATGAAATTAAAATATAGTTTAATTATATTTATTTTTTTTATTTCAACACAGACTGCTTTCGGTCAATTATCTGCATTTTTTTCAGATACTACAAAAAATAATGATACTATTTATTACAGAAAAACGAGCGAGGTCATCATTAGGGATAAGATGATGATACGATCACCACAGGAACAAGAAGCCTATCATAGACTCAAACAAAAAGTAATAAAACTATATCCATACGCGCTGCTTGCAAAAAAAATATATAATAATTCATATCAAGAAATTAACAAATTAGAATCAAATAAAGAAAAAAGAAAATTTAAAAAAGAAAAAGAAAAAGAACTGAGACAACGATTTGAAAATGAAATAAAAGGGCTATATGATACCGATGGCCCTATATTGGTTAAATTAATTCATCGCGAAACAGGTAAAACCTGTCATGAATTACTAAAAGAAATTAAAGGAGGATTTAATGTTTTTTTCTATCAAATAATAGCTAAACGATATGGTTATTCTCTTAAAGAGACTTTTGATCCTGAAAAAGATAAAGATATTGAAAATATGGTTCAATTTTTAAAATCCGAAGGGCAACTGCCTATTTACATTGATTAAAAGCATAAAATATGATCTATACCTTATCAGAACTAGAAATAGTTGCCGAAAAATTACTTTCCTACGTTCAATATTCAAATATTTTATGCATTGAGGGTGATATGGGAGCAGGAAAAACTACTCTTGTACAAGCAATTGCCGCAAAATTAGGATTAATGTCTCATACAGTTTCAAGCCCTACATTTTCTATTATAAATGAATATCCATTGGATAAAAAATCGTTGATTCACATGGATTTATATAGATTAAAAAATATCTCAGAATTATTAAATATTGGATTTGAGGATTATGTGTATTCAAATAATATTTGTATTATTGAATGGCATCAATTAGCCATAGATTTATTGCCCAATCCTTTTATATTAGCCAAGATTCATAAAATAGACGAATCCAATAGAGAAATAAAAATAGAATTATGTCATTAAATTCAATTATTGAAACTAAAGATGGATCCCCTACTCTTTTTAGTAAACAATTTAACCAAACTTACCATTCTATAAATGGAGCTCATGCAGAAAGTATGCATGTTTTTATTAAAAATGGATTGGAATGGTATTTAGAACACAATTCAATTTCAGAAAACCGTATTATTTCTATTTTTGAAATGGGCTTTGGAACCGGACTTAATTGTTATCTATCTGCTAAATATGCTCAAGAAAATAATATTACAATATCATACTCTACTATAGAAAAATATCCAATAAATTCATTCCATATAGAAAAAATTTCAAATAAAATCAACGATTCAACGCTTTTTTTGGCAATGCATCAGAGTGCATGGAAAAGCCAAATACAATTAAATCCATTTTTTAACCTCAAAAAAATCAACGAAGATATTATGGATTATATATTTAAAATACCTATTGATATTATTTTTTATGATGCTTTTTCACCCAATAGCCAACCCGACCTTTGGAGTGAGAGTTTATTTGAAAAATTATACGAATCACTAAACTATAAAGGTATTCTTACAACCTATTGCGCAAAAGGTCAGGTTAAACGAAATTTTAAAAAGGTTGGATTTGAAGTTTTATCACTACCTGGACCAATAGGTAAGCGTGAGATGACACTTTGCATAAAAAAATAATAATATTTTTCTCATTGATAATCAAAAAATTATACTTAATTAACTGTATATATAAAAAATAAAATATACAATTAAAAAAAAACTATTAATTTTGCACTCGCTTTTGATAAATAAAGCAAATGGTTTTAAACAACCAAAAAGATTCCGTAGCTCAGTTGGTAGAGCATTACACTTTTAATGTAGTGGTCCTGGGTTCGAGTCCCAGCGGGATCACAAAAAGCCTAACAAAGTTGTTGGGCTTTTTTTTTGTAAAAATAGAGATTATATCTGTACTTTTGCAAAATCATCTGGCGAGGTAGCTCAGTTGGTTAGAGCGTCGGATTCATAACCCGGAGGTCACGGGTTCAAATCCCGTCCTCGCTACAAATTCAAAAGCGGAAATTAACTTTAATTTCCGCTTTTTTTTTATTAAATCCGTTCTATTGAAGATAAAAACAATACAAGATACTTTTATTGGTGAATTCAAGAGCTTAAATTCAAAATTTATTGCTTACCTATACCCTTTTGATTCCAAAGAAAAGCTAGCACCTATTATTGCAAAATTAAAGAAAGAACATCCAAAGGCAAGACATTGGTGTTATGCATACAGGTTGGGATATGAAAATGAAGAATATAGAGCCAATGACGATGGAGAGCCAAATGGAACAGCGGGGAAGCCGATTTTAAATCAATTATACTCCCATGATGTAAAAAATGTCTTAATCGTAGTGGTGCGATATTTTGGAGGCACAAAACTGGGAGTGCCTGGATTGATAGAAGCCTATAAAGAAGCAGCTCATGATGCTTTGAACAATGCTATTTTTGTATTTGAGGATCAAAAACATGAAACAAACTGCTCTATGAGTATGTCCAAATACTATCAAATAATGCCCTATATCAAAAAAAATAATATAACAATTATTTCTGAAGAAATAGAAGCAAATAACATAAATTTAAATGTAAAAGGCAGTAAAGAAGAATTAGATAGTCTAATTTCGATTATAAAATCGTTTTAAGCTCTTGCTTTAGTCTGTAAATAGGCATTCCCATTACATTATAAAAACAACCATCTATTTTGCGAATACCCACATACCCTATATATTCTTGAATGCCATAGGCACCTGCTTTATCAAGAGGCTTAAAGGTTTCTACATAATAATTTATCTCATCATCAGATAGCTCTCCAAAATAAACGCTTGTTTGTTCTGAAAACGAATGTATTTTCCCTTGATAAGCCAAGCTTATACCAGTAATTACTACATGTTTACTTCCGGAAAGTCTTTTTAAAAATTCTTTTGCCTCATTATGATCGGTTGGCTTCCCTAGTATTTTATTTTTAGATACTACAATAGTGTCCGCAGTAATTAAAAGTTTATTATCCAAAAATTGAGTTTCTAATAAGGCAATTGCTTTATTATTAGCAATATATTCCGCTACTTGATTGACGGGAATATTGTCTGGATATGACTCGTCAATATCTGCAACCATCCAAGTAATTTTATTTACAAATGATTTTTCTATCAAATCTCTTCTTCTTGGTGATGCTGAACCCAAAACAATTTCCATATATTTACAATTTTTAACTTTTTGAATGCAAAGACAAAAAAAAAGCTACCTATAAAAGGTAGCTTAATTCTTAATCCTACTAAGATTATTAGTGTGCAGCAGTAGTATCAGCAGCAACAGCAGCAGTATCAGCAGCAACAGCAGCAGTATCAGCAACAACTTCTTCTACTGGAGCAGCTTCTGGAGCAACTTCTTCTGTTTTGTTCTCACAAGAGATAGCAAATACTGTAGCAACAGTAAATAATAATGCGAATTTTTTCATTTTTTTGATATTTAATTGTTTTTAAAAATTTCGATGCAAATTTAATACTTTTTTCAGAAAATGCAACAAAAAAATGTATTTTTTTAAATATTTATTTTTCTTTGAAGATTAAATTAATCAAAACTCCTTTAAAATCAAAGCTTTCCCTCAATTTATTTTTTAGAAAATTTTTATAATTGTCGGGCAAATATTTTGGATGATTGCAGAAAAAAGCAAATGTTGGATTTTTTGCATGTAGTTGTGTAATATACTTAATCTTAATCATATTGCCTCTGTATGCAGGGGGTGGCGTCTTTTCAATTATCTTAAGCATAACATCATTCAACTCTCGAGTTACAATACGTTTTTTCATATTTGAAAAAATGTCAAAAAGAAGGTTCAAGACGTTGAAAATACGCTGTTTTTCAAGTACAGAAGTAAATAAAATGGGAATATCATTATGCGGAGCCAATTTGATTCGCAATTGTTCTTCGTAATCACTCATTGTATTTGTTTCTTTTTCTACCGTATCCCATTTATTGACAACGAGTAGAATCCCTTTTTTTCTTCGTTGCACTAATTTGAACAATGCCATATCTTGTGCCTCAAGCCCAGTTTTGGCATCAATCATAATCATTACAATATCTGCCTCTTCTACCGCTTTGATCGCTCTAATTACACTGTAAAACTCCAAATTTTCACTCACTTTGGTTTTCTTTCGAATCCCTGCAGTATCTACCAAAATAAATTCTTTTCCAAACTTATTGTACG
>JBIPMU010000100.1:0-5282 GCA_044377205.1 Chitinophagales bacterium
GCGTTATTAATGTGAGTATAGGAACTTATGATGGTTCGCACGATGGTATGGATATTGCCTCACTTATGGTAGATAGTATTGTGAAAGCAAAAAGGGGTAGAGCTATTGTATTTGCAGCAGGTAATGTAGCCCATATTCCACATCATATACAAATGAATCCCACTTTAAATGATACTTTCTTCATAGATTTTATAAGAACGCCCGCATGGGGAGGGACTTATTTCAAGTTTTGGTCCGATACACAAGATTTCAAAGACTTGAAAATGGGTATTAGAGCCGATACTTTAGTTACATTAGCGCCTAAATCCCAATTTTATTCCTATAGTCTTAAATCCCAATTTTTTGATAGTTTAATGTTAAAAGGTTTTTATCAAATAAATATCCCTTGTATTGGCTTTTTGGGCGATACATTAGGTCTAATACAGGTCTATTGCGAAAAAGAAATGGGTGGTATTCGTACCGAAATTTTTATACAAACATCCAAAACTAATTTATTGTGGCGTTTTGCAGCGTATGGAGGCGGAAAATTGGACATGTGGGTTAATAGTAGCTTACAAACTACATCCAATCCTCTTATAAGTCCTTTGCCTTCAGTTTCTGTTTGCCCTGAAATAGGTAAATACAAAATTCCCGATAATGATATTTCAATTTGTTCTGGATTTCAGTGTAGTCCCAATATTATTTCGGTTGGAAATTTTGTAAATAAAGAAGGTGTAATTGATGTGGATACAATTTATCGTTATATCGGCGGAAAAAGGGGAGAGATAGCCTCTTCTTCCAGCAAAGGACCAACAAGAAAAGGTTTGTTGAAGCCTGAAATTAGTGCGCCAGGAGGCGGAACCTTTGCAACTGTTGATTTTAATACGAGAGCTAGTTTCTTGATAAGTAATAGGCGAAAATTAGATGTATCTTCCTATTATTCCGTTAATGGAGGAACTTCTATGTCGGCTCCCGTAGTTACAGGTGCTATTGCATTGTTGCTTCAAAAAGATAATCAGCTAAATCATAGTGAGATATCTTATTTAATTAGAAAAAATGCTCGAAAAGATAGCTTTTCATCATTTATAGAAAATAGTACGTATGGAAGTGGAAAGCTAAATGTCTTCCAAACATTAAAATATAATTATCGATATGGTTGTAAAATAGACACAAGTGCTTTTAATTATGACAGCACAATAGATTTTCATCGTCAAGATTCTTGTATTCCAAAAGTATACGGTTGCACCGATACCTCTAGTATTAATTACAATTCATTGGCAAATATTGATAATGGAACTTGCATCAAGAAACGATATGGCATTATGGATACCGCTTGTATCAATTATGATAGTTTAGCCAATGTTTTAGGTGGAATTTGCATTGCAAAAGTATATGGTTGTACCGATACGAATGCTATAAATTACAATCCTTTAGCCAATATGAATGATGGGTCTTGTATATATGGAGCATGGAGTATTCAAAGTTTATTAAATTCAAAAGTAATATTATACCCAAATCCAGCGAATCAAATATTGAATATAGAAAATTTTTTAAATAAAGATATTGAAATTGAGATTTGGAGTTTATTATCACAAAAAATTTTAGAATATCGGGTCAAAGATAAAATTAAATTGGATGTTTGTTTTTTACCTCGAGGCCTTTACTTTGTTAAAATTTTTGAAAATGAAAATAATATTTTTTTAAAGTTGATTTTGGAATAAAAGTTATTATATTTGCAAAATAAATTAAATAAATATGGAAATTTTCGTAAAACATTTACATTCGTTTTTGGCGTATTTATTTTTGGTATCTACCACCGTTTCTGTTATTTATGCAGTATCAAATTATAAAAAAGACGAATATTCAAGTACGCAATTTAGTCTTGCACAATTAGCATTTATAGCCTCACATGTTCAAATATTAGTAGGATTAGTGCTGTGGTATTTAAATGGATGGTCTACTCAATTGTTCTCAAATACTGCAATTGTAATGAAGGATTCAGTATTAAGGTCATTAGCATTGGAGCATCCTTTAATCAACATTATTGCTATAGCTATTTTATCAATGGGTTATTTCAAAGTAAAAAGAGCGAGTACAGCTAAAGAAAAGAATAAATTTAATTTTTGGTTTTATTTAGTAGCAATTATATTGATATTAAGTAAAATTCCTTGGCAACGATGGATATACGATCATATGTAGAATTTGAAAAAACTATATTGACTAGCGAGCAGATTCAATTGATTTTGCATCGCTTGGCATGCCAATTATTAGAAAATCATATAGATTTTACAAACAGTATAATTGTTGGAATTCAGCCTAGAGGCATAGCATTATCAAAAAAAATTCATGCTATTTTGGAAACCAAACTTCAAAAAACCATTCCTTTTGGTATATTAGACATTTCCTTATATCGGGATGATATACATCTGAAAAATGAGGTTACACCTTTGGGAGAAAATTCAATGCCTTTTTCAATAGAGAATAAGAATATTATTTTAATAGATGATGTACTTTATACAGGTAGAACTATTCGAGCTGCATTGGATGCTCTTATGGATTTTGGAAGACCTAATGATATTGAATTATTAGCCTTAATTGATCGCAAATTGCATAGAAATGTTCCAATACAAGCTAAATATATTGGGAAAACAATTGATAGCATTCAGAGTGAAAAAGTGAAAGTATATTTAGATATAGATAATCAGAAAGATAGAGTAGATATTATTGGATCATAAAAAGAGAATAACTATTTAAAAATGAGTTTTGAACACAAACATTTATTAGGCATCAAACAATTATCAAAAGAAGATATTGATATCGTATTGAATCAAGCAACTCATTTTAAAGAAATTATCAATAGACCTATAAAAAAAGTACCTACATTAAGAGATATTACTATTGCCAACTTATTTTTTGAAAACAGTACTAGGACTAAACTATCTTTTGAATTAGCTCAAAAAAGACTTTCTGCGGATATTATTAATTTTGCAGCCTCAAATTCATCGGTTAAAAAAGGAGAAACACTCATAGACACAGTAAATAATATCTTATCCATGAAAGTAGATATGATTGTTATTCGTCATTCTAGTCCTGGAGTTCCAGTCTTTCTTTCAAAAAATATTGATGCATCTATAATTAATGCTGGTGATGGTACTCATGAACACCCTACCCAAGCCCTCCTTGACGCTTTTTCAATAAAAGAAAAATTTAATGACTTCAAAGGCCTAAATATAGCAATTGTGGGCGATATTGTACATTCAAGAGTGGCATTATCCAATATTTTTTGCCTTACCAAATTGGGAGCAAATGTCAGACTTTGTGGACCTCCCACATTGATTCCAAAAGGTATTGAGCAATTAGGTGTGGAAGTTTCCTATGATATCAAAGATACACTCCAATGGGCCAATGTAGCCAATATGCTTCGCATTCAGCTTGAACGTGCCGATGCGTCTTATTTCCCTTCATTGAATGAATATTCTAAGTATTTTGGTGTAGATATAGATATGCTTCATAAATATGGGAAAAATACTACAATTATGCATCCAGGCCCCATAAATAGAGGGGTAGAAATTAGTAGCGAAGTAGCAGATAGTTCTCAATCCATTATATTGGATCAAGTTGAAAATGGTGTGGCCGTTCGAATGGCCGTAACCTATCTACTAGCTAAGAATAGAATGTCAAGTTCTGTTTCCATATAATTTTTAAATAGTTTTTTTATACTACTTTTAGTATTCCTAAAATTACTTTTCTTAAAAAAAGCTTGCAATAAAAGAATAGAAAATTATATATTTGCAGATTAAATAAATCAAAAAAAATGAAATTTACAGTATCTTCAAAAACACTTTATGATGGCTTGAGCAAAATATCAGGTCTTATTGGTACCAATAATATTATTTCTATACTTGATAATAGTTTACTTAGACTTGAAAAAGGTAAATTAACTGCAATTTCTTCTGATATTGAAAACTCTATGAAAATAGAAATAGAAGTAGATAGTGATTATGAGGGTTCTATGGCTATTCCTGCAAAAAAAATGTTGGAAACATTGAAATTTATGCCAGAACAACCTCTTTTGATCAATATGAATGTGGACGAAAAGTCTGTTGAATTCAATTCAAGTAATGGGAAATATAAATTAGCTGGATTCGATGCAAATGAATTTCCAAAAATTCCAGAAATAGCAGATACAAATAGTGTAATGGTTAGTGCAGATGCATTATTGAAAGCTATTAATACTACTTCTTTCGCTATTGGAAATGATGAACAACGAAAAGCTATGACTGGTTTATTCTGTCAATTTGATCAAGATAGCGCTACTTTTGTTGCGACTGATGCTCAGAAATTAGTGCGATATACACGTCGTGATGTAAAAACAAACAATACATTTAGTTTTATTTTACCTAAAAAAGTTCTAGGACAATTAAAATCATTATTATCTAGTGTATCTGGTGATGTAGAATTGACTTTCAACAAAACCAATTGTGCATTTAAGTTTGGAAATTTATATATTATTTGTAGACTTATTGATGCAAATTTCCCTGAATACAATAATGTCATACCTCCTGATAATCCTAATAAAATGACAGTAGGAAGAGAAGGTCTACTCAATACATTACGAAGATTGGCACCTCTTACCAATCAAACAACGCATCAAGTTTCTTTTAAAATTGAGGGAAGTAAATTGATTGCTTCTGCTTTAGATTTAGATTTTGCAAGTGGTGGAAATGAAGAACAACCCATAAGTTATATTGGTGATGATATGACGATCGGATTTAGTTCAAAATATTTAGGTGAAATACTTCAAACTATTCATACTGAAGATATAACATTTGAAATGTCTACTCCTTCAAGAGCGGGATTGATTTTCCCTGTCAATGAAGAAGAAAATGAAAGTACATTGATGTTGTTAATGCCAATTCTAGTAAGTGTAGAGTAATTTTGATATAATTTATATGATAGAACAGTTAAAAAAATATAAAGAAAAACAACCTGAAATTGTTTTTGAATGGAAAGATGATGAAACAGGCGCTGAAGGATGGGTAGTAATAAATTCACTTCGTGGTGGCGCAGCTGGTGGAGGTACTCGTATGCGATTGGGATGTACAAAAGACGAAGTACTATCTTTAGCAAAAACCATGGAAATTAAATTTACTGTAGCCGGACCTCAAATTGGAGGAGCCAAATCAGGTATCAATTTTGATCCAAAAGATCCAAGAAAAGAATTAGTTTTGAACAAATGGTACAAACGAGTAGTACCTATACTAAAAAATTATTATGGCACAGGTGGCGATATGAATGTAGAT
>JBIPMU010000117.1:0-4844 GCA_044377205.1 Chitinophagales bacterium
AATTTATCCATCAGTGAAAATGATTTCTCCATAAAAGCAATCAAAAAGGAACTTATAAGTGGCGATATTCCTTTGAGTGAAGCAGAATTAGTAGTTTCCGCTGGTAGAGGTCTAAAAGGTCCTGAAAACTGGAATATGATAGAAGAGTGTGCAAAAACTATTGGAGCGGCTACTGCATGTAGCAGAGCTGTAGCGGATGTTCATTGGAGACCTCATCATGAACATGTAGGTCAGACAGGATTAGCTATTAGTCCTAATTTATATATTGCTGTTGGAATATCAGGAGCTATTCAACATTTGGCTGGAGTTAGCAGCAGTAAAACAATTGTTGTAATAAATACTGATGCAGATGCACCATTTTTCAAAGCAGCAGATTATGGGATTGTAGGTGATGCATTCGAAGTAATGCCTAAATTAAATGCAGCATTAAAGAAATTTAAAGAAGCAAATTAATATATGAAAATTTTTCAATCGAAAAATTTTTTAAGAATTAAAATGGCAGCAATGATTTTGTTGCCATTTTTTCTATTTATACTTCCTAAAACACAATTTGACAAAGGCACTACAACTTGTTTATTTACACTATTATCGGGCTATAATTGTATTGGATGCGGCATGACTAGAGCTTGTATGCGATTGATTCATTTGGATGTCATGGGAGCTTTGGAATTCAATAAATTGAGTTTAATTGTATTTCCTATATTATGCTTTTTATATGCAAAAGAATTTTATAATACATATAAAAAACACAAAGATTTATAAATAAAAATATAACATTCTCATTTCATTTTAAGAAAAAAATGACGCCTATTTTGCAACTATTAAAAAAAAACAATGCAGTTAAAAAAAAAATCTTAATTTTGCATTCCAATTTTAGAAATAAAAATTATTATGAGCAGTATAGTACAAGAAATTAATCAATTATTGATAAGTAAAAAAGAAGTTCCTTCTTTTAATACAGGAGATAACGTAAGTATCCACTACAAAATCATAGAGGGTAATAAAGAGCGTATCCAAATTTTTAGAGGTGATGTTATTTACATGAAAGGACAAGGTTTGAATAGAAAATTTTGTGTTAGAAAACTTAGTAATGGCGTAGGTGTAGAACGTATTTTCCCAATGGAATCTCCAATGATTGAAAAAATTGAGGTGAATAAACATGGTAGAGTAAGAAGATCTAAAATATTCTATATCAGAGAATTGAAAGGAAAAGCTATGAGAATCAAGGAAAAAAGAATGGCTTAATATTTCTTTTTTGATACTCAAATATAAAAAATACAAAACGACTTTCATACTCTGGAAGTCGTTTTTTTTGTTTACATAATTAACTTAATTTAAAATGGAAAAACACATATTTACTGAAAAAGCAGCAAAACCACTTGGACTTTACCCTCATTCAAAAAAAATAGGGAACTTATTATTTTTGAGTGGAATAGGACCAAGAACAGCAGGAACAGATATTATTCCAGGCTTAGAAATGGATAAATATGGGAACTATATTGCATTTGACTTTGAAAAACAATGTAGATCTGTATTTGAAAATGTAAAAACTGTATTAGAAGAAAGTGGAAGTAAATGGGAAAATCTTGTTGATGTAACTGTTTTTCTTGTAAATATGAAACGAGATTTTCATGTATACAATAAACTATATGCTGAATATTTCAAAGATGCTATGCCATGTAGAACTACAGTTGAAGTTAGTAGTCTTCCCAGTTCAATTTCAATTGAATTGAAATGTATTGCTACAATTGACTAAGACATATAGATTGTGAGATCTATTTGATAAATTTTATTTAGTTTTGCTTAAAATTTAATATTAATAAATAATGGCATTAGTAGAAATATTATTACCAGCAATGGGAGAAGGAATCATTGAAGCAACATTAATTTCATGGATGAAAAATGAAGGCGATGTTATATCTGTTGATGAAAACTTAATAGAAGTAGCTACTGATAAAGTCAATAGCGAAGTGCCTTCTACCGCCTCTGGCATTCTTCATAAAAAATTATTTAATGATAATGATGTAATTGCAGTAGGAAAACCTTTCGCTATTATTTCTACAGATGGTGATGCCACTATTTCTAGTCCTGAAGTTAAAGTTGAAAGAACGGAAGAAAAAATTATACCACCTGTTGTAGATAATAAAATCCATACGCCTACAATCATTGAAAATAAAACGGTAGATTATTTGAAAACGGATAAGTTTCTATCGCCTTTAGTCCAAAATATTGCTAAAGAAGAAGGATTGACCAATCAAGACTTAGAATCAATAATTGGTTCAGGTAAAGAGGGGAGAATTACAAAAGATGATATTTTAGCATATATTAATGCTAAATCAAATATTCATACTCCAAATGCAATTACAGAACATAAAATAGAAATGCAAAAAGTAGAAATCAAAGAAACTACTATTTCTACAACCAATAATGCTTCTATTTCAAATGAAAATACGAATATTGTACCTATGGATCGTATGCGCAAGTTGATTGCTGATCATATGATAAAATCCATTCAAACATCGGCACATGTATGCTCATTCATAGAAGCTGATTTAACAAATATTGTTACTTGGCGAAATGAAAATAAAAGTAAGTTTAAAGAAAAATATGGAGAAAACTTGACTTTTACACCAATTTTGATAGAAGCAATTGCAAAAGCATTGGTAGAATTTCCTATTTTGACAGCTTCGTTGGACGGGAATAATATCATATACAAAAAAGATATAAATATTGGAATGGCGGCTGCATTGCCCGACGGTAATTTAATTGTACCTGTAATAAAAAATGCCGATATGCTGAACTTACTTGGACTTGCTAAAAAAGTAAATGAACTAGGTGCTAGAGCCAAGAAAAATCAGCTAAAACCTGATGAGATACAAGGAGGGACCTATACCATGACCAATTTAGGATCTTTTGGCAATTTATTTGGCACTCCTATTATAAATCAACCACAAGTAGCAATACTTGGAGTTGGCGCAATTGTAAAAAAACCGGTAGTAGTAGAATCCAATAGTCAAGAAAGCATTGCCATTCGAAGTATGATGTATCTTTCGCACAGTTATGACCACAGAGTAATTGATGGTTTTGTTGGAGGTACATTTGTAAAAAGAGTTGCTGAAATTTTAGAAGGCTTTGATGTGAACAGAGAAATCTAAGATTTCATTTTGAAAAAAAATTCAATTGAAGAACTATTTGTCCTTACTAAGCAAAATATTTCCATACAAGAAGCTTGTTTTTTTGTATATAATATTCAGCATATTTACGGTTTTATTTTCTTTGGTCAGCTTAATTATGTTAGTTCCATTCTTGGAATTACTATTTGATAAAACACAGCTAATTCTTGAAGAACCAACCTTTCAATGGTCAAAAAATTATGCAATCGATATTTTTTATTATTTTCTATCAAAGCAAATTCAAGCTAATGGTAAAGTTTCTGCGTTAGCCTATTTTTGCATAATCGTTTGCGTAGTTTTTTTGTTAAAAAATTTATTTCGTTATTTAGCACTTTTTGTATTAGCACCGCTTCGCAATCAGTTGATTTTTGATTTGAGGCACCAACTATATGAAAAAACATTAAAACTGCCTATTTCCTTTTTTCAAAAAGAAAATAAAGGAAATCTAATTACAAAATTCACATCTGATCTTAATGAAATAGAATACAGTATCATGAATACCCTAGAGACGTCTATTCAGTCGCCGCTAAATATAATTCTATTTCTAATGGCCATGTTTACAATCAGTACACCATTAACCTTGTTTGTTTTTGGAATGATAATTTTCATGGCATTATTCATCGGTAGAATAGGTAAAAGCCTGAAAAAAGAAAGTAAAGAAGGTAAAGAAGTTTTGGGGAAGCTCACATCTATTATCGATGAAAGTATATCGGGAATAAAAATAATACAAGCCTATTTTGTTCAAGATTGGATAAAAAATAAATTTAGTACTGAAAATAAAAACTATTATGATGTTTTTAACAAAATGTATCGAAAACGAGACCTTTCTTCTCCCCTTACTGAATTTTTGGCTATAATCGTAGTTTGTATTGTTTTGTGGTTTGGAGGACAATTAGTATTGGCTGGTGGCAATCTAAATCCTTCTAATTTTATAGCCTTTATGGTTATTTTCTCACAATTAATTCCACCAGCTAAAAGTTTTTCATCGGCCTATTATGAAATTAAGAAAGGTATGGCATCTTTTGAGCGAATACAAGAGGTTTTAAATGCGGTCGATTCGGACGATTCCAAGCATCAACGTTCACAAGTATTATCTACATTTCAAAATAAAATTGAATTTAAAAATATTTTTTTTCAATATCCCAATAGCCATACCAATGCAATTGAAGACTTTTCATTTACATTTGAAAAAGGGAAAAAGTACGCATTGGTAGGTGCCAGTGGCGCTGGAAAAAGCACTCTTTTTGATCTAATTCTTCAATTTATTTCACCTCAAAAAGGACAAATAATAATTGATGACATTACAATTGATTCTATAGATTTAAAAAAATATCGCAATTTTTTTGGATTAGTATCCCAAGAAGCCATTCTTTTTAATTATTCTGTTTCGGAAAATATTGCTTTTGAAGCATTAGAAAAACAGTATATTTTAAATGCTTTACAGATATCAAATGCAAAGGAATTTGTAGATAAAATGAGTCCAGAGACCTATCATGCCATTGGGGAGCGAGGCAGCAAACTGAGCGGAGGAGAAAAACAACGTTTGAGTATATCCCGAGTAGCCTATCGAAATCCCGAGATAATTCTTTTGGATGAAGCCACATCCGCACTTGATAGCAAAAATGAACAGGAAGTTCAGCGTGCGTTGAAAAATTTGTTAGCAGATAAAAC
>JBIPMU010000101.1:0-5245 GCA_044377205.1 Chitinophagales bacterium
TCACATGGCATTCATCCATGCCATTTTAAGTTAATCAATAAAAAAATTACGATACCTTCTTTTGGCAATGCAGAGTCTTTAAATGCTTCAATTGCCACATCTATTATAGTAGATAATTTTAAACGTATGACTATTCATTGATTTCAACAATGCTATATTTCGTATCGTAAGCAATTTTTTGTTTAATTAAATGTTTAGGAATTCCAGTGTTAGAAACGATGATCATTTCAGTAAACTCACTGTTGATAATTACATTTAATACATTTGGGATTTCTTTTATTTTTTCTTCAATTTCTGTCCTACATCCGTTACAAGTAATTCCTATAAAATGATACCTAGAAATTTGAACATCATTTTTTTTGAATAAAAATAGAAGTTCACTATTTTTTCTTGGATCGATACTGTTTTCAGCTTTTTCAAAAAGGGCTATTTCAAAAGCAAAATTAAATAAATTTCTGTACTCAGCCTCATTGCCTCCAAATGGGGGGCCCGCATCAAAGGTTCTGTTGAATAATAATCCTAATAAAATACCATTTGTATTCAATAATTGATGCATTTTCCATAGATATTTTGTTCGCCATTGTGGAGGAATTGCACAAAAAAAAGTTTGTTCTATTATTACATCAAAATAAGTATCAAGCTTGAAGAAATCCCCATGTATAATTTTTACATTAGTAGTATTACTGAATTTGTCAATCAAAATATCACAAGCTGATTCAGAAATATCTATCAATGTAATATTTGTAAAACCTTCTGAAAGCAAGTATTCTGCCTCGTATGCAGATCCGCATCCCGGTATTAATATGGACGCATTTTTATTATCAATTGTATCTATCAGCGAAGCAATAGGCGGGCTTACGTGTCCTATATCCCATCCAATGGTATTGCTCTTCCATTGTTCATCCCAAAACTTTTCGTCCAAAGGTTTTTCACATACTGTTATACAACAATTCATATAATCTTTAAAATTTCTACAAAAGTAATTTATTTAACGAAATAAATATGTAACTTTTGTAGCATTTATATGTTATTTATAGAAAAATGATATTTAAATTATCCAACTAACTTTACAATTATTTAGTAACTTTGCAATCCTTAAAAGTAATCTTATGGAAAAGAGCAACGAGAGTATGCCTATTCAGTATCTTGATTTTGAATTGCCAATAAAGGCTATTAATGATCAAATTGATGAATTGAAAGAAATGGAGAAGAAAACTCAAATTTCAATGGAAGACAAAATTAAAATTTTGGAACTACAATTGGAAGATGAGAAAATTAGATTGACAAAAGAATTGACTACTTGGCAAAAAGTACAATTATCAAGACATCCCAATAGACCATATACCGTATTTTATGCCGATAAAATTGCAGATAGTTTAATTGAATTGCATGGCGATAGAAATGTAAAGGATGATAAAGCCATTGTATGTTATATGGCCAAAATTGATGGAAAATCAGTAATGATCATTGGGCATCAAAAAGGAATCAATACAAAAATGCGTCAATATCGAAATTTTGGGATGCCCAATCCAGAAGGCTATCGCAAAGCATTGAGAATGATGAAAATGGCCGAAAAATTTAATATCCCTGTTGTTACTTTTATAGACACACCAGGTGCGTTCCCTGGTATAGAAGCTGAGGATAGAGGACAGGCTGAGGCTATTGCTCGCAATTTGTTTGAAATGGCAAAATTGCGTGTACCCGTTTTGTGCTATGTTATTGGAGAAGGTGCTTCGGGTGGTGCATTGGGTATAGGTGTAGGGGATAAAACATTCATGCTTCAAAATACTTGGTTTACAGTTATTTCTCCGGAATCTTGTAGTAGTATCTTGTGGAGAAGTTGGGAGCACAAAGAACGTGCTGCTGAAGCTTTAAAATTGACGCCAGAAGATAATTTAAATAATGGATTGATAGATGAAATTGTACCGGAACCTGCTGGAGGCGCACATTACAAGCCAGAAGAGATGGCTACAACATTGAAGGATCATATTTTAAAAAATTTAGAGTCTTTGGAAAAGATATCTCCCGATAAGCGAATTGAAAATAGAATAGAAAAGTATAGCAAAATGAGTACGGCCATAGAAATTTAATTCAATGTGGAATAGTATAAAATTATTTTTTTTCAATAATAGAATTCAGAAAGATTTAGTATCCAATAAATCTATCAGGCAAATAATTAATCTAAATGATGCAAAAAAGATAGGAATTGTATTTGATGCAACGACTTATAATGATATCAATGTAATTCACGATTTTAAAAATATAATGCGAGGCGCCGGCAAAGAAGTAGAAATATTTGGATATATAAATTCTAATGAGAAAAAAGATGAATTTTTCTTAATGACGAACAAAAATTTGAATTGGTACGGATATCCTACAAAACACCAGGCTTTTGTATTTGCAAAAAACAATTTAGATATACTATTTGGTATATATAGCGATTCTAAATCACCCTTAAATGCTATTTTTGCCAATTCAAATGCCAAGTTGAGAATTGGAACCTTTGAAAATCATAAAGTAGATTTATTTGATGTAATGGTGGGTGTCAAGAAAGAGAAGAATGCTAAAAATATAATAAAAGCACTAACTGATTTTCTAATACAAGTAAAAACAAAGTAAAAATTATATAAATGAATCAAGATTTAATTGGCTTAGGTGTGGCCTTAATTACACCATTTGACAAGTCGGGAAAAGTAGATTTTGAAGCGTTAAACAAGATCGTGAATAAGTGTATAAAAGGGAAGGTTAATTATTTTGTTGTTTTAGGTACAACAGGTGAGACACCTACTTTGAATAAGGAAGAAAAGCAAGAAATATTAAAATTTGTAGCAGAGATTACAAAAGGTTCTATTACTTTAGTTGCTGGTTTTGGTGGTAATAATACACATGAAATATGTGAAGATTTGAAAACTTATGATTTAACAGGCTATAGTTATATATTATCGGCGAGTCCTTATTATAATAAGCCAAACCAAGAAGGTATTTTCCAACATTATAAAACAATTGCAAAATCAAGTCCATTGCCAATTATTTTGTATAATGTTCCTGGAAGAACTGCATCTAATATACTTCCTGAAACTACCTTAAAATTGGCAAGAGAAGTAGATAATATTGTAGCGATAAAAGAAGCTAGTGGTAATATAGATCAATGCATGAAATTGGTGAAAAATAAACCAAAAGAATTTATTGTATTAAGTGGCGATGATAATTTGGTTGTATCTCAAATGGCTATTGGCGTTCAGGGTTGTATTTCTGTTATTGGAAATTTATTGCCCGAAGAGTTTTCTAAAATGATTCAACATTGTTTGAAAAATGAGTTTGAACTAGCTCGTGAAACTCAATTAAAACTTTTGGATATAATAGATTTGATTTTTGAAGAGGGAAATCCTGTAGGAATTAAAGCAGCTATGAACCTCCAAAATTTGTGTATGGATACGGTTCGTCTCCCTCTGGTAAAAGGCTCATCGAACTTGAGAGATAAAATCAAAAAAGTTTTGATTCAAATTTAATTCGAGTATATTTGTTCCAAATTTTTTTTGTTATGAAACAAATAATGACTTTGGTCCTTTTCTTTATTTCTGTATCAGTAGTTTTCGGTCAAACTAGATTTGAAAACTATCAATTACCTTTTCCAGGACAGATTGATACTGTATTATCTTCAAATACTAATAGTGCACAAGTTTTAGGTCCAGGTAATCAAAATTTTGATTTAACAACTGCCTCATCTACTATTCAAACACCTATTCGATATGAATCGGTATCAAATAATGCATCATTCCCAAATGCCAATATAAAAACGGATTTAGGAAATGGATTAGGAACAATTTATTTAGAAAAAACACAAAATGATTTGCTCGTAAGAGGACTATCTATTAATACAGGAGTTTTTCCATTGAGTTTTGTGATGAAAGGAAATCTAAAATATTTAACGGCGCCTTTGTATCACAATATGCCCATAAATACATCCACAGATAAAGCGAGTATTTATTTGCCAGGAAACTTGATTCCAGACTCTCTAATTAGTACCCTTTTAGGTAGTCAATTGCCCAATGGCGCCACTGCTACAATTGATTCTATAGAAATTAGGCTCACTGTTACTTCCAATCTATCCGCAGATGCTTTTGGTAAAATTGCTACGCCTTCCGAAACAAATATAAATTGTTTAAGAGTGTTAAGAGATTTAATTTTTAAAATAGGGGTTTTTCCAAAAGGTAAAATTAAATTTGGTGCTTTTTCATTGCCAATTCCTGAAATTGATTTAGCCAACTTTCTATTAGCTCAAGCGCCTATACCTATTCCTTCCAATCTGAAATCCCATATCTTTTTTGCAGCTAATTCAAAACCTGAAGTAGCTACTGCAACTTTGGATTCAACCATGAAATCATATACCTCAATTAATTATAGAAAATCAAGCAAAGCCGTTTCTGGAATTACTTCAAGTTTTAATACATCTATTGAAATGGTGTTCAGAAATAATATCGCTGAAATATCTTGTAAAACTTATACACCTAAATTAGTTTTTCTTTATAATACTTTGGGACAAAAAGTTTTAGATTTTACCTGGAATTCTCATGATACTCGTATTGATTTGAATGACCAAAAATCAGGTATCTATTTTCTAATTATTCAAGAAAATGGAAAGGATAAAATCGATTATAAACTATATAGACCCTAGAGATGGACGCTCGAAAACTCGCTGCAAAATTTCCTGAAGTATATAAAATCTTAAATGATTTTATGATGGATAAGAATATGCGAAAAACGGGTGAACGCTATTATTTGATTTTAAAAATTTACGAACAAAAAGATCATTTTGATGCAGAAAAATTATATAAAGTAATTCAAAAAGAAGAACGAAATATTAGTTTGGCAACAGTTTACAACTCTTTAGAGTTATTTTTGGAGTGTGGATTGGTTATTAAACATAATTTTGGTCAAAACCTTTCTTTGTATGAAAAATCATATGGACACAAACAGCACGACCATTTTATATGCAAAAAATGCAAGCAAATAACCGAATTTTGCGACCCACGATTATATCAAATTAAAAAATCTTTAGAAGAAATTTTAAATGTAAAGGTAGATTCGCATAGCCTTTATTTATATGGATTCTGTTCCAATCCCAAATGTAAGACAGTAAGTCCTACTTAATTTTTTATCAATTTCTTATATAAAATCCGATCTCTAAAATTCAGTTTTATAAAATAAGCACCGCTTGCATAATTGGATAAATCTATCCTAATTA
>JBIPMU010000102.1:0-5213 GCA_044377205.1 Chitinophagales bacterium
TATTTGGCGATAAAGGTGCTTACAGTACAATCAATGATATGTTTTTATTTGATCGTGCACTTTACCCAGATGTTTTACTCAAAAAACAAACGCTGGATTTAGCTTTTAGTAATCATGTTTTGGAACATAACGCATCAAAACAATATGGACTTGGATTTAGACTTAGAGAGGATCAAAACAAACAAAAAATCATCTATCACAATGGATGGTGGCATGGATATAGAACGGCTTTTCATAGAAGAGAATCAGACAATAGTTGTGTAATCATTTTGAGCAATAGATTGAATACTATTGTATATCACAAAGCAAAAGAAATGTTTAAAATTCTTGACAATTTCCAAACAACGGATGGTGGTGAAGAAGCGGAGCATTCAGATGAATAAATTAGATTAAATTCTTCTTATTTTACCATTTTGAGTATACTCAAAAGCTTCCAGTCTTTTTATTTTTTTAGGTAAAAAAAACTTATTTTTAATTTCCAATTTATATAGTGCTAAAATTTCTATATCGGATAATTCATTTTCCTTTAAAATATTTAGAACTAAAATTTCTCCAAAATGGTTATCGTTTTCCTTTGAAAAATAAAATGGGAACATAAAAGAATCTTGTAAACTAGCTTCCAAAAGCTCTGGATGTATCTTAATGCCGGCGCTATTAACAATATAATCTTTTCGCCCAAGATATCGAAAGGATTTAGTCTCTACTATTTCTACAATATCATTTGATACTATGGTATAATCCAAAAAAGGACATTGAATTGAAAGTTGACCTTCACTTGAAACTTCTATGTGATATCCCTCAATAACACGATAGAATTCGTTATGAGCATCTAATTGTTTTATTGCAAAATGACTCAAGGTTTCGGACATACCAAAACTTTCATAAAATTGACATTCTGAAGATAATGATTTAATTTTATTGAGTAATTGAATTGAAATTGAACTTCCCCCCACTAAACATTTTTTCACCTGCTGAAATCTTTGTGGAGATGACTCCATTGTCAATTGCAATTGATAAGGTGTGAGTGCCATAAAATCAAAAAAAATATTCTCAGGTACATCCTCAAAAACTAACGCAGTAGGTGATACAATCCAAACTTTTGCTTTAGCTATAAAAGCTCTAACTAAGAGCATTTTTGCGCCTACAAAATCAATATTCATAGGCAATAAAAGTATAGAGCGATTATCTAAATTAAAATAAGCATTTGAAAGTTTAGCGCTTTCAAATGCTTGATTAATTGTAAAATGTATTTCTTTTGGTGCTCCAGTAGAACCTGATGTCTTTACATAAAAAAGATTGTCTTTATTAGAAATGAGTATAATGAAATCAAGTACTTTTTTATAATAAACATCCGAAATCGATGCTTCTAAATTATAATGATTATCAGAAACTTCAAAATCAATAAAGAGAGCCAAAACTAACTATTTAGCTTCTGAAGAAGAATTTAGGGCTTTGGTTAAATCATAATTGATATAATTTTTCTCAATTTTGATTTTAACACCATTATCTATTTCCAAAATAAGCGTATTGTCTTCTATTCTCAAAAACTTTCCGTGAATACCACTAGCCGTAACCATTTTTGATCCCACCGGTAAATTTTCTATAAATATCAATTGCTCTTTTTCTTTCTTTTTCTGTTTAGGTCCTATAATTACAAATTGTACTACTAAAAAGATACCCATCATTAAAAAAATGATAGTCATATCAAATCCTCCTTGTGCTGCCTGTAATAATATTGTTAATGTATTCATGATCTTGTTATTTTACTTTTATTTTAAAAATTAATGTATTTACTTTTCGTTCGGAATTACTCACTACTTCTATATGTTTCTCATGACTTCCCAATCTACCTTCGCTATTAAATGAGCCTATAATAGTATCCGAATTGCCCGTTGCAATTGGATATTTAGGAAAATCAGCTACGGTACATCCACAACTCGGTTTTACACTATGCAAAAGTAATGGAAATTTACCTTTATTGGTAAAAATAAATTTAAAATCTACCTTTTTACCTTCTTTCACTTCTCCTAAATCCAACAAAGTATCTTGAAACGAAATTGAAGTGGGATTCTGAAATAAAACAGTATCTCTTAATATTTCATTTGTAGGCCTATCAGCTAATGAATCTTTGCAAGCATAGATGCAAAACAATACAAATCCAAAACCTATTAATACTAATTTTTTCATATACTCATTTTTTTATTCTAAAAAAAAAGCCCAAACATAAATATTTGGGCTTCATTATTTTCATTAAAAACTTGAATTATTTAGCGCCTAGCTCAGATCTTACAAAAGAAGTAACAACCAAGTCAGAATCTGTTTCTTTCAACAATTGAGCAATTGATTTTTTAGGATCTTTGATATAATCTTGTTTCAACAATGTAAACTCTTTGTAGAATTTGTTTAAAGCACCTTCAGCAATCTTTTCAATCATGTTTTCTGGTTTACCATCTGCTAATGCTTTTTCTCTAGCGATTGCCATTTCTCTTTCTTTTTGCTCAGCAGTTACTGATGTTTCATCTACGGCTACAGGCTTCATAGCTGCAATTTGCATAGCTAAATCTTTTCCTACAGCACTGAATTTATCATCACCTGACTTGTTCAAAGCTACCATTACACCTACTCTAAAATTATGATTGTAAGTAGCGATACACTCACCTTCAATACAAGTATAATTTTGAATAGAGATATTCTCTCCAATTGAACCTACTTTTTCATCAATTCTTTCTTTTACAGATACACCATCCAAAGATGCAGCTAATAAATCATCTACATTTTTTATTTTGTTGTTCAATGCTAATTCTGCAATAGATTTAGCAAAAGAAACAAAAGAATCATTTTTTGATACAAAATCTGTTTCACAACCAACTTGTACCATTATTCCAAATTTATTATCTGGAGTTGTTAAAATATAAACTACTCCTTCGTTAGCATCTCTTCCTGCTCTTAATTCTGCTACTTTAGCACCTTTTTTTCTAAGGTAATCTACCGCTGCATCAAAATCGCCATTAGATTCAGTCAATGCTTTTTTACAATCCATCATACCTGCACCTGTGGTATCTCTCAATTTTTTTACGTCTGCTGCTGTAATTTCTGCCATGATTAAATTAAATTATTCTCTTATTTATGATTATTTATAAATTATTCTTCTGTAGCTGTTTCTTCTGAAGCTATTTCTTCTATTTCAACTTCTGCTGTAGCTTCTTCTTTAGCAACTTTTGTTCTTTTTGAATTTTTCACTACTACTTCTGTTTCTTCAGATTCTTCTTCAGATACATGATTTGCTTTTTCAGCCAATCCTTCTTTGATACATTCTACTAAATAATTAGTGATATACTCAATTGATTTTGAACTATCGTCATTACCTGGTATTGCAAAATTGATTTTATTTGGATCTGAATTTGTATCTACTATACCAAAAGTAGTTAAGCCCAATCTTTTAGACTCCAAGATAGCGATATCTTCATGAGAAATATCTACCACATAAACTGCTGCAGGTAAACGCATCATATTTGCTATACCACCCAAAACAATCTCCAATTTGTCTTTTTGACGAGAAAGCATTAATCTTTCTTTTTTAGTAATATTATTTACTGTTCCGTCTTTAAACATTTTATCAATGCTTTGCATTTTCTTTACAGACTTACGTATGGTAGTAAAATTTGTCATCATACCACCCAACCATCTTTCAGTAATGAAAGGCATGTTACAGCTCATTGCTGCATTTTTAACGATATCTTTTGCTTGTTTTTTTGTAGCTACAAATAAAATTTGACGACCACTTTTAGCAATATGTTTCATTGCTTGTCCTGCTTGTTCTAATTTTTCAGCAGTTTTATTTAGGTCTATTACATGTATTCCTTTTCTTTCTGCAAATATATAAGGAAGCATTTTTGGATTCCATTTCTTTTTTAAGTGTCCGAAATGTACTCCAGCTTCCAACATTGCTTTTTGATCTATTGATGCCATTATATCTCTATTTTGAATTTTAATAATTTTTGATAAAAAAAAATCTTAACGTTTGCTATATTGTTCTTTCTTACGAGCTTTTCTCAAACCAGTTTTCTTACGCTCAACAACACGTGCATCACGAGTCATCAATCTTTCTTTTTTCAATGCTGGTTTATTGTCTGGATTTTCAACAACTAATGCTTTTGCCAATCCAAGTCTTACTGCTTCTGTTTGACCTTTAATACCACCACCTTGTACATTTACAAAAACGTCATATTGACCTTCTTGCTCCAATACTCTAAGTGGAGTCATCAAACTATCTTGCATAAAACTTAAAGAAAAATAAGCTTTAAAATCTTTACCATTTACCAAAACTTTACCAGAGCCTTTTTTCAAATATACTCTAGCTATGGAAGCTTTTCTTCTACCTACTGATATATTGTTTGTTTTTGCCATTATTTTAAATTATAATTATTTTGATTCTATTTTAATCTCTGATGCTTTTTGAGCAGCATGAGGATGCTCTGCACCTGCATATACAAATAATTTTTTGTACATAGCTCTACCTAATTTTGACTTAGGCAACATTCCTTTTACAGCTGTTTCAATAATTGCAATTGGATTTTTAACATTCAAATCTTTTGCTGCTATCATTCTTTGTCCACCAGGATATCCTGTGTGACGTGTGTAGATTTTTTGATCCCACTTTCTTCCTGTGAAAGAACATTTATTGCTATTGATTACAATAACAAAATCACCTGCATCATCATTTGGTGTATAAGAAGGTTTATGTTTACCACTCAATATACTAGCTATTTGAGTAGCCATTCTACCTACTGTCTGATTTTCTGCATTTATAATGTACCACTCCTTTGCATGAGCTTTCTTACTTATAAATTGAGTTCTATAACTTAACTGCTTCACAATAATATATATTTAGTCGTTTTAAAAATTGGATTGCAAAAGTAATTAATTAATTTTAAATGAAAAGATATTTTTTTTAATAATTTTTAAAATGAGCTAAAAAACCATTGATAATCAATGTGAAAATAGCACAAAAAAAAGCTTCACATATGTGAAGCTTTTTACTAAGCCTTTAAAAAATGTCTTTAATTTAAATGAATTATTAATTTATACCCTTCGCCATGTATATTTTGAATTTCAATTGATGGATCGCCACTAAGGTATTTTCTTACTTTAGTAATATAGACATCCATACTTCTTCCTGTAAAATAATTATCACATCCCCATACGGCTTTTAA
>JBIPMU010000103.1:0-5208 GCA_044377205.1 Chitinophagales bacterium
CTTTCAGTGCATCTAACGATTCAAATTTTTGTTCAGGTCTTATAAAATTTTGAAACTTTAAAACCACTTTTTCACCGTATATCGATTCATTAAAATCCAAAATATGAGTCTCTATAGTTAGTCCTTGTCCCGAAATGGTAGGACGATTTCCGATATTGGTGATTGAACGATACCATATTCCTTTTACTAATATTGAAGTTTGGTACACACCATGCATTGGGATGAGTTTCATATTTTCATTCACCTCCAAATTTGCCGTAGGAAATTGGATAGTTCGCCCCAATTTTTTACCTGCTACTATTTCACCAATCAATTGATATTCATAACCTAATAATTGATTTGCATTGGTTATTTCACCTTTTTTAATGCAATTTCGTATGGTCGTAGAATCTATCTTGTCAAAACTAAATTTTTGCTCTTCAAAATTAAAAATTTCAAAATTATTATATGCTTTGTGCATAGCCTCAAACGTTTCTTTTGAGCCGGTTCTGTCTTTTCCAAACTTATGATCATATCCCAAAATCACCGCTTTGGGCTTTAATATTTCTATTATTTTTTTTACAAATACTTCAGCACTTTGGCTCGCAAACTCCTTATCAAAGGGTAATTGCATCAAATAATCAATTCCTAATGAAGCTATAAGTTCTTTTTTCTCATTGGTATCATTTAAAAGAAAAAAATCTTTTTGACTATTGAAAAAAATACGTGGGTGTGGCAAAAATGAAATAACCAAACTTTTGGCATTCAATTCTTTCGATTTTTGATGTAAAAATTGTAATAATTGTCTGTGACCAAGGTGTAATCCATCAAAAGAACCAATTGTAATTACAACGGATTCATCCAATGCCATCAAACTATTTAATTCCACCATAATTATGCCAGCCTATTGATTTGTTTCATTTTGATCTGCTCTTATTTGAGCTATTAAATCATCCATTTTATATGCATTGGCTAGATCATAATCTCCAATTTTTGTTCGAGTCAATGCATGAAGATAGGCACCCGAATTGAGCTTTTTGCCTATATCATTTGCAAGAGAACGAATGTAAGTGCCTTTGCTACATGATACTTCTATTGTCAATATCTGATTTTCATAGCCTTGAAAATCAATACTATAAATTTGTATTTCTTTGGATTTCACCTCTACTTCTATGCCTTTTCTGGCTTTGAGATAGATGGGTTTTCCTCCTTGTTTGATTGCTGAATACACGGGCGGAAATTGTTGTTGAATCCCTATGAAACTTTCCAATGTTTTTTTAATTACATCCTGGGTAATATGCTCAAAAGGAAAAGTAGCATCTATTTCGGTTTCTCTATCAAAAGAAGGTCGTGTGGCGCCAATAAAAATTTGTGCCACATAGGTTTTTTTTTGAATTTGAATGGATTCAATCGTTTTTGTAAATTTTTGAGTACATATTATCAAAAGTCCATCTGCCAAAGGATCCAACGTACCTGCATGACCTATTTTCAATTTAGGTTGCATTTTCCTAAAGTGTGATTTAATTTTATTTACCGCATCAAAAGAAGTCCAAGTCAATGGCTTATCTACCAATAAAACACAACCCGAAGCGATTTGCTCTCTTATATTCAACATCAATATTATTTAAAAAACGTGTAGCTTATCAATAAGCAAATTCCCAATACAATTCGATAATAACCCCATATTTTGAAGCCATATCTTTTTATCATTTCTATAAAAAATTTAATGGCAAACACCGCCACTAAAAAAGCAATTACATTGCCAAGAATAAACATAATTGTATGCTGCGAATTAGAAAATATCATTTCATATCCTTTCATTTCCATACCACTTACATCCCATTTTTTCAACAAAACTGAATACGTTGTAACCGCCAACATGGTGGGTACCGCTAAAAAAAATGAAAATTCAGCAGCGGTCTCTCTATTCAATTTTTGTTGCATGCCACCAATAATAGAAGCCGCAGCTCTACTGGTTCCTGGCATCATAGCTAAGCATTGCCAAAATCCAATTGTGATAGCTTTTTTGATACTAATCTGTGACTCTTCTGCTATAGCTGGATTCTTGAAATAATTATCGATAAACAATAAAATTACGCCTCCCAAAACTAGAACAATAGCTATTGGAATAGGTTTTTCCAAGACAGCCTCTATGGCATCGTCAAATAAATATCCCAAAACCAATGCTGGTAAAACAGCAAAAGCTAATTTAATATAAAAATCGAGTTTTGAGAAATCAAAAAAATTTTTCCAATACACAAACACTACGGCAAGTATAGCTCCAAACTGAATGGAAACTTGATACATTTTCACAAAACTATCTTCTTGAATACCAAAATAAGTACTTGTGAATATCATGTGCGCCGTTGAGGATATAGGTAGATATTCTGTCAATCCTTCAATGATTGCAATGATTATTGCCTGAAAAAGACTCATAAAAAGATTATTTTTTTATCTTCAAAATTGCAAAAACTTCTACTACAAAGCCAGCAATAATAACGATAGGTGCCAAAATAATACGTCTAAATGAATATATTTCTTCGGTAGGAAACGCTGCTTTGGGATCTGCATTATTGCCACCCATCATAAGTCCATATCCAATTAAAATCAAAACTAATCCAGCCAACATCATTTTATAATTAATATCGCCAAATAATAATGGCATACGATTTGTATGTGTTGAAGTGGTTACTTTTTCTTCTGACTTTGTAGTCATTACGGTTGGTTTTGGTTTTTCCTTTGCCATATTTTTATAATTTACTTTTTTTTAATATAATGAATCTAATTTGGTTCGTAAATACTTGTGTACCGCAAATACAGTACTTATAGATGAAATAATAATTCCTAAGAAAATCAATCCAAAAAATACAATTACCAAATATTTAATTTCATGCATAATATCAATCAATTCGGAATATTTGCTTATCAAATACAATACTAATACCAAAATGATAAAAGACATTATAGCACTTACAATACCATTGAGAATAGAACGCCAAATATAAGGCTTGATAATAAACCATCTTGTCGCGCCTACCAATTGCATACTTTTGATCAAAAATCTATCGGAGAACATAGCCAAACGAATAGTGCTATCTATCAATACTACCGCTATCAATAATAAAAATATGGTCAATGCCCCAATAAAGAATGAAATTTTTCTGAGATTCTTGTCTAGGGATTTTGAAATTACTTTGGGATATGATACATCACGAACAAGCGATTCCAATAATAGATTTTTTTTAATTTTCTCAATATTCTTTTGATTGAAATAATCCGACTTCAAATTGACATCAAAGGCATTGTAGAGTGGGTTATATCCAATAATTTGAATAAAATCTTCTTTAATATCATTTTTCAATTTTACAGCGGCTTCTTCTTTTGATATATAATTGATCTTTCGGACCTCTTGATACGTTTTGAGCTTAGCTATTATTTCATTATACTCTTGAGGCGATGCATCTGCCAATTCTACATGAATTGATACACTTTCCTTAAGGATATCGCTTGTATTCTTTGCAATAATGATAAATAAGCCTAAGAATCCTGTTAAAAATAATACCGTGGAAATACTGAAAATGGAATTCCAATAAGATATTTTATTTTTTTTGATATTTTTTCCCTTCATATATTTATTTTTAGTCAAAGGCTTTACCGCCTGCGTTTGTTATTTGAATTAATTTTTCATATTGATCGGCATTCAAATCATTATAGAAAAACAACGATGGATCAATTTTAGTTTCTAAATACTCAACTTCATAATGCAAATGCGGCCCCACAGAAGCTCCAGAACTTCCTACAGCACCTATTTTTTGACCTCTATTTACACGCATACCTTGTTTTACAGCAAATTGTGATAAATGTGCGTATCGTGTTTTATATCCATAACCATGATTGATCACTATTTCTTTTCCATACCCTCTTCCATAGATTATTTTTTCTACGACTCCATTTCCCGAAGCCATAATATCAGTACCAATTGGCGCCGTAAAATCTACTCCTGTATGCAATTTTGGAATTCTATATATTGGATGAATACGCCATCCAAATCCCGAAGAAATTCTATTCAAATCTTTATTAGATATGGGCTGAATGGATGGAATAGATTGAATCATTTCATCTTTACGGGCTACCAAAGCTACTAATTCATTATAAGAACGGGTTTGAATTTTCATCTTATTTTTAATGACTTTCAATTTTTCTAAGACGTCTGCTATTACTTCTAAATTTGAATTTTCTCTATATTTATAATATGCACTATCCATTTCTGCAATCTTCCATATATCATTTGAAATAGGATCGCGCTGATAAATGACACGATAAAGATTTTCATCGCGTTTGCGCAGTGTATACAAATCCTTGTCAACCAAAACTAAGTGATTTTCAAGCCTTCCATATTGTTTTTTGAGAAGGGAAATTTGTTTTTTCAACTCTATTTCTTTTGGAGAAGGGAAAATTTTATGTGAAATCATAATCATAAAAAAACCAAAAAACGCCACGCCACTTGTTATCATTAATCCATAAAGTAATCGGGATTGCCAAGATATTCTTTTTTGCTCAAAGGTGAGTGTTGAACGATTGAATACTAAGGTTGGCTTTTTTTTCGCCATGAATTACAATAGGTTTTCTATAAAAATGAATGGTTACAAAGTAAATACATTTTAATCAAAAAAGCCTAAAAAAGTGCAGTATTTTGATTTTTAAATATAATCAGGTTCAGAAAAAATAGGCTAACTTTCATTTAAAAAATTAAAATAATCCCAAAGGACAATACTAGCACTATTGGCTACATTTAACGAATGTTTGAGACCTACTTGAGGTATTTCAATGACGTGTTTGCTTTTACCTATAATGAACTCATCTACACCATCTACTTCATTGCCAAATACAAAAGCATACTTTTTTGAAATATCCCATTGAAATTTATTTAAATATACACTATTTTTTGTTTGTTCAATGGATACTATTTCATACTCTTTTTCCAAATCTGCAATACAAGATTTGGTATCCTCAATTTTTGATGAAGGTACGGATAATTCAGCGCCCAAAGCTGTCTTTTGAACCTCTCTATTATCCACAGGACTGCTTATACCACACAAAAATACCTTTTTTATACCAAAACAATCACTCGTCCTAAAAATCGATCCTACATTATGAGCACTTCGAACATTATCGAGGACAACAACGCTTTGATTTTCATTTAATTTTTTAAAATCTGTAAAATGAGTT
>JBIPMU010000125.1:0-4713 GCA_044377205.1 Chitinophagales bacterium
ATTTAAAAGCAGAAAATACAAAATTGAAGACTTGGTCAAATAATGGATTTGGTCAAGATAATACTAATACACAATATAGAGTTCAAATAGGAGTTTATAATAAGTTTTCAATTAATCATTTTTTGAATTCAGCAAAATGTATCATTACTTCTAAGGTAAATGGGAATAATGTTTATGATGTAATAGGATTCAATAATTTAAATGAAGCATTATCTATGACTAAAGAATTGAGGAGAATGGGCTTACAAGATGCATTTGTAACTAAATATGTAAATGGAGCAAGAGATCTCTCATTTGATGCCAATCATGTGAAAAAATATTCTCTTAATTCCAATAATAGTAACTCGAAAATATATATTATTCAACCAAAAATTCGTACGTTATATAAGGATACTAGTGGTATTTTGTTTATTGAACAATAATTATTAAAACTTTTTTATATCGTGCAATTTTTTGAATCTTCTAATATAATAAAAATATCCTATGAAGAAAAGAGGATATATTTAATTAGTACGAATCATCTTCCTTGTTTTAAAAAGAAGAAATTTTTGGTGATACGATATAATGACGATAAGTTCAAGAAATACTTTGAAGAATTTGTTCTCAATGGAAAAATAAAGAATATAGTTTTTATTTCGGATAATGTATCATTACTTTTTAAATCCTTCAGAAAACATTTTAAGAATATTACCGCAGCTGGCGGATTAGTTTTAAATGAAAAAAATCAAATTTTGATGATATTTCGTCGTTCTAAATGGGATTTACCAAAAGGCAAAATAGAAAAAGATGAAACTATTGAACAAGCTGCTGTTAGAGAAGTTGAAGAGGAAACAGGTATAAAAGTAGATTCGCTCAAGGAGTTATTGAAAACAACGTTTCATATTTATTTTCATAATGACAAATATTACCTTAAAGAAAACTATTGGTATAAAATGAACTCTCATTCTAGATATCCTTTGGTGCCTCAAATAGAAGAAGATATAGAAAAAATAGAATGGGTAGCATCCGAAAATATCGATACATATATAGAGAATAGCTTTTCATCTATAAAGGATGTTATAAAAGATTAGTATATATTGTTTTGCATTTGTATACTCAATTCTAAAAAATGTATATTTGCCACAATTTTTGTGTGGGTAAATGAGTTTCTTGGAGGATGTCTTGTTTTTTTAGAAAAATAATTTTTAGTTTAACTTGTTTTGTTTTGGTAGCTATTGGCTATGCACAGCAAGATTTGGCTTTGAGTAATTTAAGAGTCAAAACATTCAATTTAAGTATATCGGATACTTTTGTTAGGATAGATTCATTCTCAATTATTCCTAATTCTATTGAAATTTTTGAAAATGGGATTCAAATCAATAAAGAATTTGAATTTAATGAATCCAAAGCATTTTTTCTTGTCAAAAATCCAAAAAAAAGAAACATTGTAATCTCCTATAGAGTTTTACCTTTTAGAATTAAATATGAAAATCCTTTTCAAACTCAACTTCGAGAATCCTTTCAATATGTTCCTAAATTGTATAAAGCAGAAGCTGTAAAACGATTTAGTTATGTCAAGAATGATAAATTGGATTTAGATGGTATATCATATAATGGATCTTTGTATAGAGGTGTTACTGTTGGAAATAATCAAGATGTAGCACTTCATTCGGGATTTAACATGAGTTTATCGGGAAGGCTTCAAAATGGATTAGAAATCAATGCCAGTATTACCGATGCCAATATACCACTTCAGCCCGAAGGCAATTCAGCATCTTTGCAAGAATTTGATAGAATTTTTATTCATCTCAAAAAAGACAATCATCAAGGTATTGTAGGTGATTTTGATGTAAAAAACATTCCGGAGTCTTATTTTCTCTCTTATGATAGAAAATTGCAGGGATTAACTTATAATTCTAAATTTGAATTTGATACATCAACATTTTTGGAAATAGGAGCCACAGCCGCTATTACTAGAGGCGTATTTGCAAGAAATACGTTTGTAGCAAAAGAAAAAAATCAAGGTCCATACAGACTCTTTGGAAATAATGGCGAATCATTTCTTATAATCATTGCAGGAACTGAGAAAGTATTTATAAATGGTCAGCTCATGAAGCGTGGTTTTGACCAAGATTATGTAATAAATTACAATATTGGGGAAATTGTATTTACGCCAAAACGGATGATTACTCAGGATTTAAGAATTATTGTAGAATTTCAGTATTCTGATAGAAATTTTTTTAGAAGTACTTTAGAAGCTCATTCCGTATATCATTCTTCTGAAACAAAGATATATGCACAGGTTTTTAGTGAATCGGATAATAAAAATCAGCCTTTGAATCTAAAGTTAACAGAATCTCAAATTACAAGACTCAAAGAAATAGGGAATCAAGTAGATTCTGCATACATTTCCTCTGAATCTTTGACCACTTGGGATGCGGCCAGAATTTCCTATCAGCGAAAAGATACGATAGTACAAAATCAGCTTTATTTTGATATATTCAAATGGGCAGAAGCATCTTTAGATACTGTCTATAATGTTATTTTCACCTTTGTAGGAGCAAATAAAGGAAATTATAATATTAAGGCTAGTAGTGCTAATGGAACAGTTTTTGAATGGGTGGCTCCTCAAAATGGAATTTTGCAAGGTAGTTATGACGCTATTACTAAAATATCAACACCCAAGTCCCATCTTCAGGCTATCATTGGAGGTGAAATAAAGTTAAATTCTTGGTTGCAAGCCGCAGCAGAATTTACATTTACCCAAAATGATCTCAATGAATTTAGTGATAAAGATAATGATAAGAATTCAGGAAAAGGTGCTTTGATAAAACTAACTGGAACAAAAAAAATAGATTCATTAAAACAGTTTTCAATTTCATTGCAAAATGAATTTACTTCTTCAAATTTTAGTCCAGTCACTCGTTTTAGGAATTTGGAATTTAACAGAGATTGGGATCTTCAAGTTCAATCGAGAAATGACCTATTTCAAAATATATTAACGTCAAATATGGCGTATCAAAACAAATATATTAAGTTGCGATCACAATGGAGTACTTTTTTGATGGATACAATTTATAAAGGATTGCAAAATATTACTGATTTTGATGGTGAAAAAGGGTCTTTTAAATGGTCGTTAACTTCTAATATCATAAAGACAAAAACATTAGATTCTACAATGGCTTTTTACAGACCCAAAGGTTCGCTAACTTATTCTTTTTTAAAGAAAAATCCAATGACAGCTTCTGTAGGATTTGCTTTTGAAATTAAAGAAAAAAAAGCGGCTAATTCGGATAGTATTTCTTCTAATAGTTTTGATTGGAAAAATTATTTTTTCAATGTATCCTCCAATCCAAAATCTTCGTCTCGATTTAATTTTGGATATATATATAGAACAGAACGATATAGTGATGGGAGTACTTTTTTGCAGCCTAGAATTATTTCTCATACGTTGAATCTGAATGGTGTGATTGAGAAAAACCTAAATCACCTGTTTAAATATAATTTTAGCTATAGAAATTTTGTCAATACAGATACTGGAATAAAATCAAGAGAATTAATTCATAATTATTTAGGCCGTTTGGATTATAATGGACAATTTGTAAGAGGATTTCTGAAGATCAATACGTTATATGAAATAAAAGCAGGACAAGAGCAAAAAACACAAATTACGTATGTTAAAGCTACAAATGGATACGGCAATTATGCTTGGAAAGATCTCAATAATAATGGTGTTTTTGAAATTGATGAAGCCTATGTTTCTAATTTTAATTTTGAAAATAGATATATCCGTTTTTATACTTTGTTGCCCGATTTTGTTCCCGCTAATGAAATTTTATTCAATCATTTTTTATGGCTTCAACCCAAGGCAATATGGCATAGCAAAACGGATTGGAGAAAATGGGCCTCAAAATTTTCATATCAGCTACGATTCGATATTCAACGCAAATCAACGTTCTCTCAATCCCAAACCGTTTCTGAGTTTTTAAGTCCATTTGAGTCCGTTTCTAGTTCCAATTTAATTGTGTCTCGCTTTAATTTATTCAATCAGCTAGCATTTCAAAAAAATGAATCTAATTTTGGTGCCGATTTAGAATGGTCTTATATCGATGCTAAAAATTTGATGAGCAATGGGTTGGAAAGTTATGCTACTCAGTTTTTTAATTTAAAATTTCGATATAATCTCAGTTCGTATTTTACTTTATTATGGAAATTATCAAATGGAATCAAACGAAATCAAAGTGATTTTTTTATTGATAGAAATTATTCATTTATACACAATGAAGTAGAAAATACCCTTTCAATTTTACCTCATAAAAATTTAAAAATAAATCTTAATGCCAATTATGCTTTTAAATCCTCAAACATGCAATATCTTGTGCAACAGCAAGGGGATTTAGAATTGCTTTTGAGCAGAAAAAACAATGGTATGATAGAAGCTAAATTTTCTACATTAATCTTAAATTATGGGAAAATCAAAGACAATCCTCAAGTGGAACTAGCTATGCTTAATGGTGTTCAAGCCGGAACCAATTTTATTTGGAGTCTAAATTTTGGTCAAAAATTAACGGATTTATTGCAGTTAAATCTTGTATATAATGGACGAAAAAATACGCAATCCGAAAGAATGATTCATTCCGCAAATATGGAAGTGAGAGCTATTTTTTAACCTTTTTCATATATATTAAATAAGGTAATAATTTCTTTAGCTTCTTTTACATCGTGTACTCTTAG